>CAJGBW010000026.1 GCA_904501835.1 uncultured Bacteroidales bacterium | reverse complement strand
TAGATACACGGTGTCTGCTTTGGCAGAAAGTTTTTTCAAATCACTGACAACCGTCTTTTTGTCTTGGGGAATAATGTAATTGGGTTTGAATCCATCCTCAATGTCCACACTGAGTTCTTTTTCAGCCAAATCGCGGATGTGTCCACGGCTGGCGGCAACAATATAATCCTTGCCAAGGAAGCTTTGAATTTTTTTGATTTTTCCAGGAGATTCAACAATTACAAGACTTTTTCCCATTATCTTTTCATTTTGGACTGCAAAGTAAGGAACAATCAAGGGGATTTTCAAATTTTGTTGTTAATTTTGTAGGAATTTTGTGAAGAAAATGAAAAGAGAGACTCAAAATAAAGTGATTAAGTGGGTGTGGCTTGTTGGAATGGCCCCCCTTGTGGCGATTATACTGGCCTTATTGTCAGTGTGGGCCTTTGCGAAAATTCCTTCTTTTGAGGAATTGGAAAATCCCGAGAATAAATTGGCAACCCAGGTTCTGTCGGATGATGGGCAGATTTTGACCACCTTTCACATTGAAAATCGTTCGTATGTCACGTACGATCAGTTGTCTCCCCATTTGATTCATGCTTTGATTGCGACGGAGGACTGCCGTTTCTACTACCATTCCGGAGTGGACGTGATGAGTCTGGGCCGTGTGGCGGTCAAAACCATTCTGGGTGGTGACAGCGACCAAGGAGGCGGTAGTACGGTGACGCAGCAGCTCGCCAAGACCTTGTATCCCCGCGAGGAAACCCGCAGCAAGATACCCGGAGCCCGTTATGTCAAACTTGTCTGGATTAAGCTGCGCGAGTGGTTTACCGCGGTAAAATTGGAAAGGAACTATACCAAGAGCGAAATTATCACCATGTATTTCAATTCGGTGTTCTATGGCAGTAATGCTTATGGAATTCGTGCGGCAGCTCGTACCTTCTTTGATAAATTGCCCTCTGAATTGACGGCGGAAGAAAGCGCTTTGCTGGTGGGAGCGGTCAATGCACCAACCCGTTACAACGCACGAATTCACCCGAAAAGAGCCTTGGCGCGTCGAAATTTTGTGCTTTCTCAAATGAAGAAAGAAGAATTTTTGACCTCGGCACAGTATGATTCCATTTCGGCTCTTCCCATTCAGTTGAATTATCAGGTTCAGGATCATAATGCAGGAAAAGGTCCTTATTTCCGTGATATGCTCCGTCGTGTGATGAATGCCAAAGAGCCCCAGCGCAAGAATTATGAGCAGGAGGAAGATTATCGTGTGGATTCTTTGCAGTGGGCAAACAATGCGCTTTATGGCTGGCTGAACAAGAATTTCAAGGCGGACGGCAGTCGTTATGATTTGGATAGAGACGGTCTGCGTATTCACACGACCATCAATTATAAGATGCAGCAGTATGCCGAAGAGGCGGTAGCGGAGCATTTGGGTAAGGATTTGCAGAAGTCATTCTGGCGCGATTTGAGAGGAAAGAAAAATCGTCCTTTTACGGATGATATTCCCCAGGAGACGGTCGATCGTCTGATGAAACAAGCGCGTCGCTGGAGCGATCGTTATCGTTTCTTGAAATCCACCGGCCTTTCTGACAAAGAGATTTATAAGACTTTCTCTGAAAAGACCGAAATGCGTGTATTTTCTTGGAATAGCAAGGGATATATCGATACGGTGATGACTCCGGATGATAGTATTCGTTACTATAAATCGCATCTTCGTGCCGCTTTTATGGCGGTCGAGCCGGTTACGGGCTATGTCAAGGCTTATGTGGGCGGACCCGATTACCGCTATTTCAAATATGACAATATCCGTCAAGGAAAGCGTCAGGTGGGTTCGACCATCAAGCCTTTCCTTTATACCTTGGCTATGCAGGAGGGATTGACCCCTTGTACCCAGGTGGCGAATATTCCCCAGACTTTCTATCTCTATGATGGTACCGTCTGGACGCCGCGAAGCACGGACCGTGATGATTGGATTGGTAATATCGTTACCCTGAAATGGGGGCTTGCCAAGTCTTCCAATAATATTTCTGCGCATCTGATGAAGCGTTTCGGGCCGGCCCCTATGGTGCAGTTGATGCATAAAATGGGTGTGGGCAGTTACATTCCGGCTGTTCCTTCCATTTGTGTGGGCTCTGCCGAGGTAAATGTCTATGAGATGGTGTCTGCTTATAATACCTTCCCGTCCAAAGGAATGTATGTGGAGCCTATGTTTGTAACCAAGATTGAAGACAATACAGGTAATGTCCTGACGAACTTTTCCAATACTCGTCGTGAGGCTGTCAGTCCGAAAATTGCCTATCTGATGGCCAACCTGATGCAAGGTGTTGTCAATCACGGAACAGCCATCCGACTCCGCGCAAAATACAAGCTGAAAGGAGAGATTGCCGGTAAGACCGGAACCACCAATGAACATTCGGATGGTTGGTTCATCGGTTATACGCCCTCATTGACAGCAGGAGCCTGGGTAGGTGGTGAAGATCCGCAGATTCACTTTGAAGCTCTTGCGCTTGGTGGTGGTTCCAATATGGCCTTGCCGATTTGGGGAATCTTTATGAAAAAAGTGCTCGAGGACGGTACGCTCGGAATCAGTGAAAATGATAAATTTATTCTTCCGGGAGGTCTGGATGTGGATTTGGAGTGTGATGGTAGCGATCAGGATGTAGCCAAACAAGAAAAAGAAGAGGAGGAAGATTTCTTCTCTTAACGTTCACAGGCAGTAAAGATGGGGATATGATATTTCAGTATCAAAATACAGATATCTTTTATCAGACTTATGGAGAGGGGCCTGTCGTGATTTGTCTGCATGGCTGGGGCTGTACCCATGAGATTTTTGCCCCTTTGGCGACGCTGTTGAGTGCCGGCTATCGTGTGTGCGCTTTGGATTTGCCCGGATTCGGACTGTCGCAGGAGCCGCCTACCGTGTGGGGAATCGAGGATTATGTCCAGATGCTGGAAGCCTTTATTTCCGACCTCGTGCCGTCACAGCAACGTGAATCTCTTTCTTTAGTCGGACATTCTTTCGGAGGGCGTATGTCCATTCTGTATGCGTCCCGTCATACACTTTCCCGCGTCGTGCTGGTGGATGCGGCGGGTATCAAACCGAAGCGCCCGCTCTCCTATTATATAAAGGTATATACTTATAAGTTCATCCGTTTCTTTTTGTTGAACGTGTTGCGCGCTCCCCACTGTTTTGAACGCTACCGTGCAGGAAAAGGATCGGCGGATTATAATGCGGCTTCTCCCCGAATGAAAGCCGTACTCTCCAAGGTCGTGAATGAGGATTTGACACATTGTCTTCCTGCGATTTCTGCCCCGACTTTGCTTTTTTGGGGTGAAAAAGATACGGCAACCCCTCTTTCCGACGCCTTGTTGATGGAGAAGAAAATACCCGATACAGGGCTTGTGCGAGTGCCTGGGGCCGGGCATTTCTCTTTTGTGGAGGCGCCCGCTCTCTTTGCCAAGGTGATGGCTTCATTTTTTAAGATTCAGTACTGATGTTGTCCTATTTGTTGTTTCTCCTGTTGGCGCTCACCGGAGCAATTTTGCAGTTTTTTACACTGCGATACGAATTGCGTATGTTTCAGCAGAACTCCTATCGTGTTGAACGTTTTTTGCGCTGGTATTTAGGGGGACGGAATTTCTTTGGCGCAACGCTGTCTTTCTTTAAAAGAGAAATCGTTAAGTTGCCATTGGTGTATACGGCCAGAGTCAAACGCTTGATTGTGAGCGATTTGCTCTTGACTTACCTCCTGTGTGGCTTGCTTCTTTATATGATTTCATGGGTTGAGGGTTACGATTTTGTCTCTGTCTTTACCCGTCCTTGGACAGCCCTTTTGGCGTTTGCACCGCTTCTGCTTTTGTCCAAAGCGCTTCTGCTTCTTGCCAATCTGGTGAATACGCCGGTGGAGAAAGCGATTGTGCGTTGGTATTATAAAGATGCAAAGAAGAAGATTGACTCTCATAAGGGATTGATTATCATCGGTGTTACAGGTAGCTATGGCAAGACCAGCACCAAAAATTATCTCTATCGTATCCTTTCCGAGAAATACAACACGCTTGTGACGCCTGGCAATTTTAATACGACCCTGGGTGTGGTGCGTACCATACGTGAAAAACTGGAGCCTTATCATCAGGTCTTTATTGTGGAGATGGGGGCAAAACAGGTGGGGGATATTCAGGAAATCTGTGATTTGGTGCATCCTCATATCGGTATTGTGAGTTCCGTTGGGCCTATGCATTTGGAGACATTCGGTAGTTTTGCCAATATCCAGAAGACAAAATTTGAGCTTGTCCGTTCTCTGCCATGTGATGGATTGGCTGTTATCAATGCTGATTCTCAGGGAATTGCGAGTTATCAAGAGGTGCCGACCCATTGTAAAGTGATTCGTTACGGGGTGAAAAATGGTGAGTATAAGGCGGAGAATCTGCAATATAGCACAGAGGGTTCTTCTTTTGATTTAGAAGGTGTGAGTTACAAGACGAATCTCTTGGGAGAAAGTAATATCTTGAATATCCTGGCTTCCTGTGCTGTTGCCCGACATTTGGGGCTGAGCGAGCGACAAATTCAGATGGCCGTAGCCAAATTACAACAGGTGGAGCATCGTTTGTTTGTAAGCAGGCAGGGTGCTGTTACGGTCATTGATGATGCCTATAATTCCAATCCTGAGGGGGCTTCCATGGCTTTGGATGTGCTTCGAGATATCAAGGGAGGACGTAAAATTTTGGTGACTCCCGGCTTTGTCGAGTTGGAAGAGCGTCAGTATGAAGAATGTTATAATCTGGGAAAGAAAGCTGCGCAATGTGCTGATTTTCTTGTGATTGTAAATAAATATAATCGTCAGGCCATACAAAAGGGGGCCTTGGAGGGCGGTTTGAACGAAGAAAATATCCTTTGTGTGGATAGTCTGAATCAAGCGGTGGCTGCTCTTCGATATTTGTTTGCCCCCGGAGATGTCGTCCTGTACGAAAATGATTTACCCGATACTTTTAAATAATAGATACCATGAAAATTACCGTAGGCCTTCTTTTTGGTGGCCGTTCTGTGGAAAATGAAATTTCTGTCGTAACCGCACTTCAGACCTTGGAGTCAATGGATAAGGAGCGTTATGAGATTGTTCCTATCTATATTGCCAAAAGTGGAAAATGGTACAGCGGGGAAAAATTGCTGGCAGTGTCCAATTACAAGGATATGCAGACGCTTTTGGCGCAGACCCCGCAGGTTTATATGCGTCCGATTTATGGAGATCATAATCTCTATTTGGTCAAGAAAAGCCTGTTCGGAAAGGACGTGCTTGCTAAATTGGATGTGGTGCTGCCTACTTTGCATGGTACCAATTGTGAAGATGGAACGCTGCAAGGCGTGCTGACCAGTACGGGGGTTCCTTTTGTGGGCTGCAACACCTTGGCTTCTGCCAATGGCATGGATAAAATTACCATGAAAATGATACTCAAGGAATGTGGTATTCCTGTGGTGGATTATTTCTGGTTTAACGATAAAGAGTGGTATGCCGATCGCGACGCCGTGATTGTGCGTTTGGAAAATCGTTTGGCGTATCCGGTGATTGTCAAACCAGCAAACAGCGGCAGTAGCGTGGGTATCAAGGCAGCACATAATCGGGAGGAATTGATTGAAGCGGTGGATGAGGCTGCGTCATTTACTACGCGTGTCATTGTAGAACGCTTGGTAACGCGTCTGAAAGAGGTAAATTGCTCTGTGATGGGAGATTACAATGATTGTGAGACCTCGGTTTGCGAGGTGCCTATGCGCAGTGGCGAGATTTTGAGTTATCAGGACAAGTATATGCGCGGTGGCGGTGGTAAAAATGCCGGTACCAAAGGTGCGAAAATGGGCGGAACGAAAGGGGGCGGACTCTCCGGAGAAAGCGAGGGTATGCGCTCTACCTTGCGTGAAATCCCTGCCAAATTGCAGGAGGGCGAGACGGAAAGAATCCAGACGCTTGCCAAAGAGACTTTCAAGGCGCTTTCTTGTGATGGTTTGAGCCGCATTGACTTTATTATTGATGAGGAGGACAGAAACATTTATGTAAATGAAATCAATACGATTCCGGGCTCCTTGTCATCATATCTGTGGGAATACAGTGGGAAAAAGTTCCCCGAGGTTATCGATCGTCTGATAGAGTTGGCTTTTGCCCGCTCGCGCGAGGAATCATTCAAGATTACAGATTTCGGAGGTAATATCTTCGCTGCTATGCCCTCTGGCGGAGCTAAAATCAGCAAATAGTCTCGTGCTACTACGGGATTTCATACTCTCTTCCAGACTGTCTCTTTCGGATTTGTATGGCGTTGAGGAGGCGGGCGCGTTGGTGTCTCGTCTGTGCGAGCAATTGTTGGGCTGCTCTCCTTATACCTATATTGTCGAGCCGGAATGGTCTATTCCTGTCGAAAAAGAGGAGGAGTTGAATCAGGCTCTGCAACGCTTGCTTTCCCATGAGCCTATTCAATATGTTTTGGGCTATGCTGATTTTATGGGGATGAAACTGCGTGTAAGTCCGTCGGTGTTGATACCCCGTCCAGAAACGGAAGAACTCTGTCAGCGTATTATCGATGCTTATGCGAAGATCCCTCAAGAAAAAGGTCCTCGGAGGATTTTGGATTTGTGTTGTGGGAGCGGTTGTATCAGTTGGGCAATGGCGAAAGCTTTTCCCGACGCCCAAGTGTATGCCGTAGATTTGTCGCAGGAGGCTTTGGCCCTTGCGCGCAGTCAAAATGTTCCGGGCGTCAATGCTCCTCATTTTATACAGGCAGATGTGCTGGATACAGATGCTCTGTGTTCCATATTGTCCGCTTCTTTGTTACAGGAGTCTCCCGATTCTTTGCTTTCTTTTGATTTGGTGATTAGTAACCCGCCCTATGTGCGCGATTTAGAGAAAGCTCAGATGCAAGAAAATGTTCTCTTGTATGAACCTCATTTGGCCCTTTTCGTGCCGGATGATGACCCCTTGCGTTTCTATCAGAAAATTGCTTCTGTTTTTTCTCAATTGGGGACGGATTCTTCTCTTTGCGCACTTGAAATCAATGAAGAATTTGCGGAAGAGGTAAAAATTTTATTTGGCAAAAACGCGTACCAAGTGTGCTCAGAGCGTGATTTTAGAGGAAAAGATCGCTTTGTTTTTGCAAAAAAGAAATAAAGGGAAAATAATTGTGGCACGCATATTGCAATTACTTAAACCGAATAGTTTTTTCATAGGTTTAAGTTTTTAGGTTAGATTTCAAGAGTCCCTCGTTGCGAAACGCGGGATTCTTTTATTTTGTGAGATTTTTAATAAAAATTTTACAAAAAGTTTGCAGAATCAAAAAAGTTGCGTATCTTTGCAGCCCGATTTGAAAGAGGAAACAGTCTCTTAGCTCAGTTGGTTAGAGCGCTACACTGATAATGTAGAGGTCACTGGTTCAACTCCAGTAGGGACTACAAAATTTGGGGTATTAGCTCAGTTGGTAGAGCACCTGCCCTGCAAGCAGGGGGTCAAGAGTTCGAATCTCTTATGCTCCACAAAGGATCAGCAAAATGCTGGTCCTTTTTTTGTTTATATTTCTTGCTTTCGTTCTAATTTCTTATCTTTGTTTGTTGAACCTTAAAACAAAGTTAAATGAACAAGCTATCTACAATGTTTTTTGCACTTGTCTGTGTATGCGCGTTTTTTGCTGTTTCTTGCGAAAAAGTGATTCCTGATGATCCTGCAGGGGTGCTAACCATTGAAGGTACCCAATGGCGCAGTGCGGAAAAAGTCGATACAAGTGCTGCGGGAGAAGATTATTTCGGACTTATTGATTTTGGTGTCGATTCGCTAGGTAAATTCTGTTCGGGCACCTTTCTCCTAATGGATAATGTGGCGATTGCCTCTCGTAAAAATGCGGCTGGCTATGCGGATTGTACGATTAAGAAAGTGAGGGAAACGGCTGATACTATTTATTATGAGGTGACGCTGAAGCCGGAGATTTTGGACATTGAAGTGACGTCGGAATTCAGGGTTACTTCTAATTATTCAAAAGCAATCATTTATAACGGTGGGGTATCGACGGAGGAATTGGTGCGTGTCAAGAAACCCTACGCACTTATTACGAAGATGCCGGAAATGAATTTTGCTAAAACGCAATGGCGTAGCGTGGCGCCTGTCAAGTTTCTGAATAAAGACGGCGCGGTGACTCCTGTTTACAATGTGCTGGATTTTAGTTTGTCGAAAAACGGTTCTTTGACGACGGTGGAATGCGTTATGGATCAAGGAACATTCACCAAAGTTGATGGTACAACTCCTTCAACAATCAATCGTTATAACTTGCTGCAGGGTTCTGATTCTATAGGTGATTATTGGAGCATCTTGAATGTAAGTAATAATTCAGAAATGCGTTTCTATCCGAATTATCCGCAGACTTCTTTGACTTTGAACTTTTACCAAAACTCTTCTTTGGAGGATAGTTTTACTTATGTTAGAGTGACTGCTCCCTCTTCCATTGCCGGTTTGAACTAGCAGAATGGGCGTTTGCAACAAAAGAAGGACGACCTTCTTGTAAAATATAATGAGGTTGGCGTATGTGTCGGCCTCATTTTTGTATGGTAGGAGCGGCTCTGTCCGGACGGTGGAGCCGAGGATATAAATAAAGGTTTTGAGCAAAATAAATAAGCTATGCGTGTTGTAATTCAAAGAGTGCTGTCTGCCTCAGTCACGATAGACGGACAAGTCAAATCCAGTATAGGAAAAGGGTTGATGATTTTGTTGGGCGTGGGGCACGAGGATGAAAAAGCCGATGCGGATTATCTGGCGAAAAAAATCGCCGCTCTGCGCATTTTTGATGATGCGGACGGGGTGATGAATTTGAGTGTAAAGGATATCTCCGGAGAACTTCTGGTGGTGAGTCAGTTTACCCTGATGGCTTCCACGCGTAAGGGGAATCGTCCGTCTTATATCGCGGCGGCAGGGCACGAGAAAGCTATTCCTATGTATGAGTATTTTTGTGACATTTTGTCAGAAAATACTGGCATTCAGGTGCAGACCGGGGAGTTTGGTGCGGATATGAAGGTCGAACTTATCAACGACGGACCTGTTACAATCTGTATGGATTCAAAGAATATTTGATGTGATTTTATAAAAATTGGTAACTTTGTAGAAATGTTTAATGTTACGAAAATACTGATTGTCGATGACGAAAGGCCGATTCGCAACTCTCTGAAAGGGATGTTGGAGGATGAAGGCTATTCGGTAGATGCGGCTCCGGATGGTATGACTGCCTTGAAAATGGTGGCAGAACAGTATTACCAAGTCGTTTTGTGCGATATCAAGATGCCCGGCATGGACGGCATCGAGGTGCTGACAGCTTTGCGGGAAAAAAGTCCCGATACGGCTGTGGTAATCATGACAGGACACGGAGATATCGATACGGCCGTGGAATGTATCAAGAAAGGAGCCTATGATTTTCTGGTAAAGCCTCCCGACTTGAATCGTATTTTGATTACCATTCGCAATGGTATCGCCCAGGCCAAACTGGTGGGTGAGACCAAAATTTTGAAGAAGAAGGTGTATCACGGTGTGGATATGGTGGGGGAGTCTGCCGGAATTCAAGCCGTTCGTGACATGATAGACAAGGTGGCACCGACCGATGCCAGGGTGCTGATTACCGGTGAAAATGGCACGGGAAAAGAGTTGGTGGCGCGCAGTCTGTATCGATTGAGCAAGCGAAGCAATATGCCTTATATTGAGGTGAATTGCGCGGCGATACCTTCGGAATTGATTGAAAGTGAATTGTTTGGGCACGAAAAAGGCTCGTTTACCTCTGCCGTCAAACAGCATAAAGGAAAGTTTGAGCAGGCGGACGGGGGCACCCTCTTTCTGGATGAAATCGGCGATATGAGTTTAGCGGCTCAGGCAAAAGTGCTGCGTGTGTTGCAGGAGAAGAAACTCTCCCGCGTGGGGAGTGATAAGGATATAGAGGTGAATGTGCGCGTGCTGGCGGCCACCAACAAGGACTTGAAAGCAGAGATTGCCAAGGGGAATTTTCGCGAAGACCTGTATCATCGTTTGAGCGTGATTGTGATTCCTGTTCCTTCGCTGGATGCAAGAAAAAGCGATATTCCTCAGTTGGTAGATTATTTTATCGAGCAAATCAGTCAGGATACGGGTATGCCTCGCAAGACGGTTTCCCCTCAGGCCATGCAGCTGCTGGTGGATAAGTCCTGGACGGGAAATATCCGCGAATTGAGAAATATAGTAGAACGTCTGATGATTTTGGGTGCGTCCCATATCACTGAAGACGATATACAGAAATATGTTTTTTAGAATATGAAATTCAACCCATCATTTTTTGGAACGCAAGAGCATCGTAAGTTCAATTACATTCCTCGTTACTATGATCCTGAAAAGGAGAGACGCAAGGAAATTTTCGGCCATGTGGATGGCACTTACGAAAAAGAAGACAAGAAGCCGGGCGATTATATTCGCAGAAATATGCGTCAGGAACGCGCAAGGAAGGATGTGACAACTTCTGCCCAAAAGATTATCGGCCTGGTGGGTATGATCCTCTTTTTGGTGGTATTGATTTATATTGCCAAATTTTATCAGATGTTGTAAGATGAAAATCAGGGTACTTCCGGGAAATATAGCCAATATGATTGCCGCAGGAGAGGTGGTGCAGCGCCCTGCTTCTGTGGTTAAGGAGTTGGTGGAAAATGCGGTGGATGCTGGCGCGGATAGAATCGATGTCAATATCGTGGATGGCGGAAGAACCCTCATTCAGGTCATTGATAATGGTTGCGGAATGTCGCAAGAGGATGCTGTCTTGTGCTTTGAAAGGCATGCGACCAGCAAAATCAGCAGTGCCGAGGATTTGGAAAGCATTTCGACATTCGGTTTTCGTGGCGAAGCGCTGGCCAGTATAGCCGCGATTGCGGAAGTGACGCTCCGTACCCGCCGCAAAGAAGACGAGACGGCCCTGGAGGTGCATTTTGCTGCCTCCCAAAATCAGGGTGTGGAGCTTACACAGGGGCCTTGCGGCTCTAATTTTATGGTGCGTAATCTTTTCTACAATGTGCCGGCAAGACGCAAATATCTCAAAAGCGATTTGGTCGAATTCAGGCATATTGTCGAGGAATTTGAGCGTGTCGCATTGACCCGTTGCGATATCGCTTTCAGCCTCACGCATAATGGGAAGGAGGTTTTTGTTTTGAAACCAGCGCCCTCCTTGAAGATGCGCATCAAGGATTTGTATTCCTCCTCCGTTGCGTCAGAGTTGTTGGATATTTCAGAACAGACTTCGGTGGCGGCGTTCAACGGTTTTGTGGGCAGGCCCGAGTCGGCTCGCAAGGGACAGACGCACCAATTCTTTTTTGTCAACGGCCGTTATTTCCGTAGTCCTTATTTGAGCAAAGCGGTGGCAAAAGCCTACGAGGGAATGATTCCGGATGGAATGATGCCGTCCTATTTTATTTTTATCGACGTTCCACCATACAGCGTGGATGTGAATGTTTCTCCGACCAAAACAGAGATTAAGTTTGAAGAGGATAGCATTATTTTCAGTACGCTTTTTGCGACGATCAAAGGGGTGCTCGGACAACAGAGTTTTGGGGATACCCTGGATTTCGGTGGGTCGCGTATGACGGAAATTCCGATAAGCCGCGCTTATAATGAACTGCACCCCTTGCGAGTGCCTGATGCGCCGCTTGACCCGGATTACAATCCTTTTGATACTGATGGTTTTCCGAACGAGCCCAATCCGTTTACGAGCTTCTCAAACGATGAGACGAGTGCTTTTACGGGCGTGTCCTTGGGTGGGACGAGTTCTTTTGCAGATGCTTCTTATGTGGATAAAAAGGAGAGTTACGGGAAATTATTTGAGGATGTCCAGCTTGCAACTTCTTCTGCTATTGTGTTGGATGATAAGTATATACTGACGCAGAGAGGAGCTTCGCTACTGGTGGTGAATATCCGTCGGGCGCGCCTGCGTGTCCTGTATGAAAAATACTATGCCATCTTGTCCAGAAACGGTCATTGCACGCAGACGGCTTTGTTTGAAACGCCGGTTTACGTAGGGGTGGAGAATGCTCTTTTGCTTGAGGAGCATTTGGAATTGTTGAATCTGCTCGGTTTTGAAATCCGCATGTTTGGCAACGATACCATTGTTGTCAGCGGTGTACCCGAGGGCTTTTCGGCAGATAGCGGGGCGGTAGAGCAGGTTGTTGCCGATGTGATCGATATTCTGAAAGAGAAGATGACGACGCTGGAGGAGGCGATGCTTTCTTCCATGTCGTTGCGCTTTGCGCAGTCGGCGGTTTCGGGAGGACAATCCTTTCAAGCGAGTGAGGCGTCCAGGCTGGTGAACGACTTGTTTGCCTGCTCGGATAGTGAAATTACTCCGCAGGGTAAGAAGATTTATGTTTGTTTGACGACTGCGGATTTAGATAAGAGATTTTAATGATGTACTATAGCAGCAATGGTTGTCTGGGCAATATTCCCCAGATTACGAAAAATCTAATCATCATCAACCTTTTCGTGTTGGTTTTCAGCGAACTTCGGCCGGATTTCATGTATTCGACCTTCTCGCTTTTTTACCCCTCATCGCCGTTTTTCCATTGGTGGCAGCCTTTGACGCATATGTTTATGCACGGTGGATTTTGGCATTTTTTCTTTAATATGTACACCCTCTTTCTTTTCGGTTCTGTCTTGGAGAGAATGTGGGGGCCTCGAAAATTTTTGCTCTTTTATTTTGTAACCGGATTGGGTGCTGCGGCCCTTCATACCGGTGTACAGGCTATTCAGGTTGCTGTTTTGACGGAGCAGATGGCTCAAGGAGTCGCTACGGCGGCCAGTTCTTTGGGAGTTTTGTATAACACGCCGACCGTCGGTGCTTCCGGTGCGATTTACGGACTTTTGGTGGGCTATGCCATGTTGTTCCCGGATTCCCGTATGACCTTGATTTTCCCTCCGGTAACCTTGAGTGCCAAATGGATGGTGATCATTTTTATTGTAATTGAACTTTTTACAGGCGTTTTCGGAAGGGTGATGAATGTGGCTCATTTCGCCCATTTGGGAGGTGCACTTTTTGGCTGGCTCTTGATTCTGTTCTGGAAGAAAAAAGGGTCTATGTATGACTATGACCGCTAAAAAACGAGCCAAGAAGAAAAGGCCCGGATTCTTCGGGGTGACGGCAAGAATCGTGATGACGGTTTTTGCAGCCCTGTTGTTTTTATCCTATTTGAGTGTGGTGGTAAATCCCGCTTCAGTGTGGTTCTTTTCCATTTTTGGCATTCTTTTCCCGGCTTTGATTCTGATTAATTTCTTCCTTTTGGTGTGGGCGATATTCCGTCGTTCTTCCTCCTTTTGGATTCCTCTTCTGATTTTATTGCCGGCCTTTTTTGTCATTGATCGTTATTGGGCTTTCCATACGCCTTCGGAAGAAGAACCGGAGTTGAGAATGATTTCCTACAATGTGGGACGTTTTGAGATTGAACGCGGGGAGGGGGAACTATCCAAAGAAGACAGGCGGGATTTTATTTTTTCGAAATTAAGGGCGGAAGAGGCCGATGTAATTTGTTTGCAGGAGTTTAGGGTGGAGGCGTATGAGGATGTCAAGGCTGTTTGCAAACGCTATTTCCCTCGTTATGAATGTGCCTATTATGCGTTTCCGGATGCACACAGCAAGGTGGGAAATGTGACCTTGAGCCGTTATCCCATTCTATCCAAATCCTTTCAGACTTTTGAGGGTAGTACCAATTTGATTTTATATACGGATGTGCGGCTCAAGCAGAAAAATATCCGCATATATAATTGTCACTTACAGAGTTATAGTATTTCCCTGCCGGGATTGATAAAGACGGTGGATGAGGGAGAGGAATACTTGCGGACGACCGGGGCGAAAATGCGAAACTCTATTCTGCGTCGTCCCCGTCAGGTGGATGAAATTTTGAAAAATATTCAGAAATGTCCCTTGGAAAGTCTGGTCTGCGGGGATTTTAACGATACACCGATGTCGCATACTTATTTTGCCTTGCAGAGGGGGCATAAAGATAGTTTTGCCGAAGCAGGAAATGGCTTTGGTGCCAGTTATTACTATTTTTGGCCTTTGCTTCGCATCGATTATCTTTTGTATGGGGAATCCTTGCGGGCGATTGCTCACAAAAGCCCCCATTGGATTTATTCTGACCATTATCCTGTGATTGTTGATTTTGTATGGAACAAGAAATAAAAAAATGTCTTGAGGTTTTGCGCGCGGGTGGCGTGATTCTGTATCCGACCGATACCGTTTGGGGAATAGGCTGCGATGCCTCCAACCCCGAGGCGGTGGAAAAAGTCTATGCCATCAAGCGTCGTTCTGATTCCAAATCTTTGGTTTTGTTGGCCTCCGATATTGATATGGTGGCAGCCCACGTGGAGGAGATTCCCGAGATGGCGCTTCAACTCATCGAGGTCAATGACAAGCCGATGACTTTGATTTATCCAAAGGCGTTCAAGCCGGCTTTGGCACCGGCTGTAGTGGCCGAGGATGGCAGCGTGGCTTTTCGTATTCCGAAGATGGATTTTTGTCAGAAACTGGCTCATCGCCTGCGTCGTCCTTTGGTTTCGACTTCTGCCAATCTTTCGGGGGCAGCGACGCCGAGAACCTATTCGGAGATTTCACAGGAAATTCTTTCAGCGGTGGATTATGTGGTGGACCCGCAGTGGGCGATTCCCGGGCCGGGACGTGCTTCGCAAATCATCAAGGTGGAAATGGATGGCCGTTTCAAAATTATTCGTGCGTAAATGGAACTATTTTATAGTCAAGATGTTAACGAGCATTTGCTGACGCTCTCCGAGGAAGAGGCGCGTCATTGTGTCAAGGTGTTGCGCCACAAAGTCGGCGATGAAATTTTTGTGATTGACGGGCAGGGGCAACTCTTGAAATGTATTTTGACGGCGACCGGTTCTTCGCGTGCAGAAGCGGAAATTGTCGAGCGTACGCCCTCTTTCGGTGGGCATCCTTATCATTTGACCATGGCGGTCTGTCCGACCAAAAATAATGAACGTTTTGAATGGTTTGTGGAGAAGGCCTGCGAAATCGGCGTCGATTGTATTGTTCCTTTGCTTGGGGAACGTTCCCAGCGACGGGTGTATAAGACAGACAGGGCGCGAAAAATTTTGGTGTCTGCAGCCAAACAATCTTTGAAGGCGGCTGTCCCTCAAATGAATGAGATGATGGGGGTGCGGGAGTTTGTTCAGCAGGATTTCGGTCAAGCGCTCAAGTGTATCGCCTATTGTTTTGAAGAGGAGGCCGATGCGCGTCAATCTCTGCCGGAAGTGCTTTCGCAATATGCTGGTAAAGAGGTAGTTGTCATGATTGGCCCGGAGGGGGATTTCTCTCCGCAAGAGGCTCATCTGGCGCTTCAGCATGGCTTTGTTCCTGTGCATTTCGGGGCTTCCCGTATGCGTACGGAGACGGCGGCTCTTTTTGCGGTTTCGGCCGTTTATCAGCATCATATCTAAGCAATGTATATCGGACTTATATCGGATACACACGGCGTCTTGGAAAAAGACATCCTGGATTTTCTCTCTCCCGTCGATCAGGTCTGGCACGCGGGCGATATCGGTGGCGATGCGGAGTTTTACAGCCGCCTGGCAACCTTGAAAAATCTGGTGGCGGTCTATGGCAATGCTGATGGGTATGATGTACGTGATTATTGTCCTCGTTATCAGTACTTTGAGTGTGAGGGAATGCGCGTTTTGATGACCCATATCGGAGGTTATCCCGGGCGTTATGCTCCCGAGGCATTGGCGAAAATAAAGGCGTACAAACCCGATATTTTTGTCTGCGGGCATTCGCATATCTTGCGTGTGGTCAATGATGCAAAATTAGGCGTTTTGGTGCTGAATCCGGGGGCTGCCGGGCGTCAAGGATTCCATTTGGTGCGGACGGCTTTGCGCTTCAAAATCGAGGATGGGCAGATAAAAGAGATGGAGGTGTACGAGGCCCCGAAATAATTTTGGTGGATTGGTCAAATATATTTATATTTGCACAAGAATATGAAGAGCCATCAATCATACGAAAAATAGTACAGTTTCCTGCAAAGGGAACTGTTTTTTTATGGTTTGGAGAAATGATGAAAACAAAGCGTGATATGTTGTTGAAAAATGTGCTTTTTGTAGCCAATCAAAAGGCGACAAGATGCGATGTGCTTGTGGGTGAAAAAGGCTACTCGTTTGTGACGGCCTCCGATGAGATTCCGGCTGATGTTCAGACTATTCAGGCGGACAATTATTTGCTTTGCCCCTCTTTGGCGGATATGCACGTGCATTTTCGTCAGCCCGGGTTGGAGTACAAGGAGACCATTGCGAGTGGAAATGCTGCGGCAGCCCGCAGTGGTTATGGCCTGGTGGCAACCATGCCCAATCTCAATCCGGTGCCTGATACTTTGGAGACCATTGCGGTGCAGGAAGACTGCATTGCCAAGGATGCGACCATCACCGTTCTTCCTTACGCCTCCATCACTTTGGGCCGACACGGGGAGACGGTCGTGGATATGGCAGCCCTGAAGTCGCATTGTGTGGGCTTTTCGGACGATGGCAGCGGGGTGCAGTCGGAAACGATTATGGAGCAGGCTATGCAATTGGCTGCGCGTTATGATTGTGTGATTGCAGCGCATTGTGAGGATAATACCTTGCTCCGTGGCGGGTATATTCACGATGGAGAATATGCCAAGGCGCACGGTCACAAAGGTATTTGCTCGGAAAGTGAGTGGGGACAGATTGCTCGCGATTTGGTCTTGGCGGAGAAGACGGGCTGTCGTTATCACGTATGTCACATTTCCACCAAAGAAAGTGTGGAGGTGATTCGTCAGGCGAAAAAGCGTGGCGTGAAAGTCAGCTGTGAGACGGCGCCGCATTATTTGGTGCTCAGTGATGAGGATTTGCAGGAAGAGGGTCGTTTCAAGATGAATCCTCCCTTGCGTGCAGAGCAGGACCGTCTGGCTTTGATTGAAGGCTTGAAAGACGGTACGATTGATATGATTTCCACCGACCATGCGCCGCACAGCGCCGAGGAAAAATCCAGAGGCTTGGCAAAAAGCGCCATGGGTATTGTTGGTCTGGAAACGGCCTTTTCAATTGTATATACCGAGTTGGTGGAAAAGGGCATCATCAGCCTTGAAAAACTTGTGGACGTGATGGCGGAAGCGCCCCGTCGCGTGTTTGGTCTGCCTTCGGCGTTGGAAGAGGGGAGTTTCGCTTTGTTTGAGTTGAATACGCCCTACCGCATCGACAGTGCGAATTTCTTGTCTATGGGCAAGGCGACGCCTTTTGAGGGTTGGACGGTCAAAGGAAATTGTGTGTTGAACATTCATAAAAATGAAAAAGTCTATGAGCAAATTGGCTAAAGGACTGTTTGAAATTAAAGGCAATCAGGCGGTTGCGCCGGGCTGTTATCTGCTTTCGTTGGAGGGGGATGCTTCTGCCGTAGCGGCAAGCGGACAGTTTGTGCAGTTGGCATTGCCGGGACGTTATTTGCGTCGTCCCATCTCTATTTGTGACTATGATGCGCGTCATCTGTTGTTGCTTTACAAGGTGGTGGGTGCCGGTACGGATCAACTTTCTGAAATGAAAGTCGGTGAACAAATTGAGGTTATCAGCGGCTTGGGAAATGGTTTCTGCCCTGAAAATACGACTCAAAAGGCCCTGCTTGTCGGCGGTGGCATGGGCGTGGCTCCCTTGTATCGCCTGGCAAAAGATTTGTTGGCGGCGGGCAAAGCCGTGCATGTGATTTTGGGATTCAATACCGCTGCCGAAGTCTGTCTGGAAACGGAATTCAAGGCGTTGGGTGTGGACGTAACCATCAGTACGGCTGACGGAAGCAAAGGTGTGAAAGGTTTTGTGACGGACGCCATTCAGACTTTGCCCCAGGATTATGATTATTTCTATACCTGCGGCCCGATGGTCATGATGAAGGCGGTGTGCCAATTGTGCCCGACCGAGGGGGAGGCGAGTCTGGAAGAGAGAATGGGCTGTGGTTTCGGTATTTGCTACGGATGTACCATCAAAACGGCGAAAGGTGCCAAACGTGTTTGTGCGGATGGCCCTGTGTTCGCAAAAGGAGATTTGCTATGGTAAAGGATTTGACTGTAAAATTGGGGGATTTGACCCTGAATAACCCTGTGATTCCCGCCAGCGGAACTTTTGGTTTCGGTTTGGAGATGCAGGATGAATTTGATTTGAATGTATTGGGCGGTATCAGCCTGAAAGGCTCTACCTTGGAGCCTCGTTTCGGTAATCCGACGCCGCGTATCGCAGAGTGCCGTGAGGGACTGATCAATTCCGTCGGTCTGCAAAATCCCGGTGTGGATGTGCTGATTGCTGAGAAAGTTCCCGCTTTGCGCAAAGTTTACAAGGGTTGTATCATTGCCAATATCAGCGGATTTTCTGTGGATGAGTATGTGGAATGCTGCCGCAGAGCCGATGCTTGTGAGGGTATTGACATGCTTGAGGTCAATATCTCCTGCCCCAATGTGCATGGCGGCGGTATGGCTTTCGGCACTGACCCCAAGATGGCTGCGTTGATTACAGAGAGCATCAAAAAAGTGACGAGCAAGCCGGTCTATATCAAGTTGAGCCCGAATGTGACGGATATTGTTGCCATGGCAAAGGCCTGCGAGGATGCGGGAGCCGATGGCTTGACTTTGATTAACACCTTGCTGGGTATGCGCATTGATATTCGTCGTCGCAAACCCATTGTTGCCAATACGATGGGTGGTTTTTCCGGTCCTGCGATTTTCCCCTTGGCTTTGCGCATGGTCTATCAGGTGGCCCATGCCTGCAAAATTCCTGTAATCGGATGCGGCGGTGTGGCGACAGCAGAAGATGTGATTGAAATGATGATGGCAGGTGCAACGGCCGTGCAGGTGGGTGCCGAGAATCTTCGTAACCCTTATGCCAGCAAGGAAATTGTGGAGGCTTTGCCCGCCTTGATGGATAAACTTGGAATTGATAATTTAAATAATCTCAGTATATGAACAAGGATGTAATCATTGCTTGCGACTTCAGCAGCAAAGAGGAAACGCTTGCTTTTCTCGATCGTTTTGAGGACTGCAAACCTTTCGTGAAAATCGGTATGGAACTCTTCTATGCCGCAGGACCTGATATCGTTCGTGAAATCAAGAAAAGAGGACACAAAATTTTCTTGGATTTGAAATTGCACGATATTCCCAACACCGTGAAAAATGCCATGCGCGTATTGTCGTCGCTGGATGTGGATATGTGTAATGTGCATGCAGGAGGAACCATTGATATGATGCGTGAAGCATTGGAAGGACTCAAACGTCCCGATGGTACCCGTCCTTTGTTGATTGCCGTGACCCAACTGACCTCTACCAGCGAGGAAAGAATGCAGAAAGATCTGTTGATTTCAGCCGGTATTGCCGAGACCATCGTGCATTATGCCAAAAACACCCGCGAAGCCGGTCTGGACGGTGTGGTTTGTTCCCCCTTGGAAGCTGCGATGGTGAAAGAGGCCTGTGGAAAGGACTTCATGACCATTACGCCCGGTATCCGTTTCAAGGATGCTGCCAAAGATGACCAGGTGCGTATCATGGACCCTGCCGGTGCCCGTGAAATCGGTTCTGATTTTATCGTGGTGGGACGCCCGATTACCGCTGCCGAAGATCCCGTGGCGGCTTACAAAAGATGTGTAAAAGAATTTTTAGGAGAATAAAACATGGAAAATAAAATTGCAAGCGCTCTGTTGAGCATCGGTGCTGTTTTCTTGAGACCCGAGCAGCCTTTCGTGTGGGCCAGTGGTATCAAAAGCCCTATCTATTGTGACAATCGTTTGACCCTTTCCGCACCGGCCGTTCGTACCTTGGTCGAGCAGTCTTTGGCGGAGACGGTTCGCAAATATTATCCCGAATGTGAAATGTTGATGGGTACTTCCACAGCGGGTATTGCCCACGCTGCGATTACCGCAGACATCATGAATCTTCCCATGGGTTACGTACGTGGTTCTGCCAAAGACCATGGCCGCACCAATCGCATTGAGGGTAAAATGGAAAAAGGTTGCAAGGTGGTTGTGATTGAGGATTTGATTTCAACCGGTGGCAGCTGTATTGATGTAGTTGAGGCCTTGCGCGAAGAAGGCGCTCAGGTGCTTGGCGTGGTGAGCATTTTTACCTATGGCATGAAGAAAGGTTTGGACCGCATGGCCCAGGCCAATGTGGAAAACCACTCTTTGAGCAATCTGGATGCCTTGGTGGAAGTAGCAGCCCAGGAAAATTACATCGCTCCCGAGTGGAAAGACAAAATCATCGCTTTCCGCAACAACCCTTCGGATGAAAGTTGGATTAAATAATTTTCCATCATCATGAAACACCTTATCGACCCTACCGATCTGACCAAACAGGAAACCGATCAGATTATCGCCCTTGCCGGGGATATGATTGCCAACAAGGCCAAGTACTGCGACAGCCAGCGTTATGGCAAATTGGCGACACTTTTTTATGAGCCGAGTACCCGTACCCGTTTGAGTTTCACTTCTGCCATGATGGAATTGGGCGGAAATGTATTGGGCTTCTCTTCGGCTACCAACTCTTCCGTGAGTAAGGGAGAGACCGTACAGGATACGGTTCGTGTAGTGAGCGCTTTTGCTGATGTGATTGCCATGCGTCACCATTTGGAGGGCGCGCCTTTGGCCGCTTCCATGGTGAGCCCTGTGCCCATTATCAATGCTGGTGATGGCTCTCACAGCCACCCGACACAAACCCTTACCGACCTTCTCACCATTTTCCGTGAACTCGGACAGATTGATGGCATTACCATTGGTTTTTGCGGTGACTTGAAATTTGGTCGTACCGTGCACTCTTTGATTAAGGCCTTGTCTCGTTACGAGGGCATCAAAATCGTTTTGATTGCTCCCGAAGAGTTGCGTTTGCCCGACTATATCAAACAGGATGTATGTTGCAGCGAGTCCATTCCTTTCCGCGAGGTGAGCACCATGGAAGAGGTGTTGGGCGAGTTGGATGTGCTCTATATGACCCGTGTGCAGAAAGAGCGCTTTCTGGATGAAGACGAGTTTGACAGGGTGAAGGACAGTTTTGTCCTCGATAAGGAAAAAATGAAATTGGCCAAGCCTAAAATGGCGGTGTTGCACCCCCTTCCGAGGGTCAATGAGATTCTCCCCGAAGTGGATTCGGACCACAGAGCCGCTTATTTCCGTCAGGTGGAAAACGGAAAGTTTGTGCGTATGGCTTTGATTACCAAATTGTTGGAGTGGAAAGACGATCCGGCTCATTCTATGCCGGTCGATAAAGACAGAATCGAGAATACCGGTGACTATGTTTGCCACAATCGCAAATGTATCTGCAACCACGAGTCTTTGCCTCCTATGTTCAAACGCTCACCCGACGGCGTCATCCGTTGCCGTTACTGTGATGCAAAAGTGGAAGTGAAAAAAAGATAATATTATGATGACATCAAAAGAGATAAGACAGGCCTTTCTTGATTTCTTTGCGTCCAAAGAGCACGCGGTTGTTCCGTCTGCTCCCATGGTCGTAAAGAATGACCCGACCCTCATGTTTACCAATGCGGGTATGAATCAGTTCAAGGATTGGTTTTTGGGAAATAGCGTTCCCCGTTATAAAAGAGTTTGCGATTCGCAAAAGTGCTTGCGCGTGAGTGGAAAGCACAACGACCTCGAAGAAGTGGGTCATGACAGTTACCACCACACCATGTTTGAGATGTTGGGTAACTGGTCGTTTGGCGATTACTTCAAGACCGAGGCCATCGATTGGGCCTGGGAATTGTTGACCAAGGTGTACAAATTGGATCCCGCCATCTTGTATGCGACCGTATTTGAAGGTAGCGAGGCCGATGGTACGACTTTGGATGAAGAAGCCAAACAGGCATGGTTGAAATATTTGCCCGAAGACCATATTCTTTTGGGTAACAAACACGATAATTTCTGGGAAATGGGCGATACAGGCCCTTGTGGACCTTGTTCTGAGATTCATATTGACTTGCGTAGCGAGGAGGAGAAAGCCCAGCTTCCGGGTCGTGAACTGGTCAATAAGAGCAACCCGCTCGTGATTGAAATCTGGAATATCGTGTTCATGCAGTATGAGCGCAAGAGTGACGGCCATTTGGAATTGCTTCCCAATCAGAATGTAGATACCGGAATGGGTTTTGAGCGTCTCTGTATGGCTCTTCAAGGCAAGACTTCCAATTATGATACCGATATTTTCTCCGGTATGATTGCCCGTATTGAGGCGCTCAGCGGACACGCTTACAAAGAGAGTGAGCAGGTGGGTGTGGCGATGCGTGTGATTGCCGACCACATCCGCGCCATCAGTTTCTCTATCGCAGACGGACAGCTTCCCAGCAATGTGAAGGCCGGTTATGTGATTCGCCGCATTTTGCGTCGTGCCGTTCGTTATGGCTTTACCTTCTTGGGTATGAAAGAGCCTTTCCTCTGCCAATTGGTGGCCCAGCTGGTGGACGATATGGGTCGTTTCTATCCCGAGCTTGTCAGCCAGCAGGTGCTGATTGAGAAGGTAATCCGTGAGGAGGAATTGGCTTTCTTGCGTACCTTGGACAGGGGTATCAAGATGATGGACGATTTGATGAAAAAGAATGAGGCAACCCGTCTGATTGGCGGTGAGGATGCTTTTATCTTGTATGATACCTATGGTTTCCCCATTGACTTGAGCGAATTGATTGCTTCTGAAAATGGCTATAAAATCGACATCGATGGCTTCCAGGTTGAGCTTGCCAAACAGAAAGAGCGTGCCCGTAACGCCGGAAGCATCGAGAATGGTGACTGGGTGGAATTCATGCATTGCGACGATGTGGAATTCTGCGGATACGATCAGACGACGTTGGAGGGCTGTTCTTTGACTCGTCATCGTACGGTGAAAGCCAAAGGCAAGACCTTGCATCAGTTGGTATTTGATCGCACTCCTTTCTATGGTGAAATGGGTGGTGAGGTCGGTGATACCGGTTACATCGAGTCTGAAAGCGGTGAGAAGATAGAGATTCTCAATACCGTAAAAGAAAATAACCTAACGATTCATATCGCCGAGCGCATTCCTGCAGATTGCAGCGAAAGTTTCACCTTGGTTGTGGATGCAGAGCGTCGTCAGAAAATCGCCAACAATCACACAGCAACCCACTTGTTGGATTTGGCCTTGCGTGAGATTTTGGGTACGCATGTCGAGCAGAAAGGTTCTTATGTGTGCGATCGTTATATCCGTTTTGACTTCTCTCATTTTGAGAAGATGAGTCCCGAGCAGATGTTGCAAGTGGAGAAGAAAGTCAATAGCCTAATCCGCTTGAATTCACCGCTTTGCGAGAATCGTACAGCCACCATGGAGCAGGCCAAGGAAATGGGTGCCATTGCTCTTTTCGGTGAAAAATACGGAGACGTGGTTCGCGTGGTGAAATTCGGTGATTCTGTTGAGCTTTGTGGCGGTTGTCATACTTCTGCCACCGGAAATATCGGTTATTTCAAAATCGTTTCCGAGTCAGCCATTGCGGCCGGTATCCGTCGTATTGAAGCCGTTACCGGAGAGGATGCCGAGTTGATG
>CAJGBW010000025.1 GCA_904501835.1 uncultured Bacteroidales bacterium | reverse complement strand
CTATCAGCTTTTGTTCGTATGCGACTTGTCGTTTGTTGAGGTTATCAGAAAGAGATTTATACAGACTATAATGAAGCGCTTCTGCATCACTGTCAAAAAGTTTTGACTCTTTTTCTTGAAATAGTTGTGCTGCCCGAGTCTCGAAATAATTTAGATTTACAGCCTCGTCTTTATTCTCAACAACCGATGATAATGATTCATATTGTTCCCTTGTCGTACTAAGGGAAGACAATGCAGTATTTGTGTCTGCAGACTTGATCCCTTCAATAAGGGAGGACTCTTCTGCAAAATGGATTACTGCCGCACGGCGCGCCTCAGTAGAACTGCTTTGTTCCCATTTTTCTACATCGCGTTTTATCTCGTCAGCAACGCAACGGTGGTTCTCAAGGAATGCTTTTGTTTCCTCGTTTAGATTTGCTCCTCTAAAGGGGGAATGTCTTGTCATTTGTTGTGTTGACATTAATCCTTATCAAGTATATTTCGTAAAAATATGAATAGTTCTGTATCGCGACTTTGTTCAGCTTCCTTTTGATTATTTTTTTTAACTAAATACTTCTTGATTTTTTTTAAATGAGTGGTTGCGTCAGGCAAATAAGACTTATATTCCAGTGTATTAACTAATTCTTGTTTTTTATCATCATCCAGAACAGGATTTTTATTAATTGCGTTGCGTTCATTATCAAGCAGCGCATTGATCTCTGATTGTAAATTGGCATATTTTGTGCTGGTCTCTGAGATAATACGTGCTATTTCTAAACGATTGGCTTCGACACGCAAGTGATAATAATGCTTAGCATAATAATTACCTATATAAAGTCTCATCGACTGAGCGTCGTAAGATAAATCATACACATGCATGTCTCCACTAAAATCCCAAAAGGACCTACAATCTTTATGAATGTCTTTAATCGTTATGTCGGGAATTAGTAACTCGGTTCCATCCTCTTTATCGAAGACAAAATAAAGTCTCTCACAAGATTCGTAATACGTTACTTTTTCTGTTATTATTTTAGTAATAGGCTCAAAATGAGTAATCATACTTTGTATGGCCTTTTCCTCAAATTCCTTAATACTTTTTTCTATTGTTTCACAATGCTTTATTGTGTTTTCACAATGCTTTATTGTGTAGGAAATTTCATTTTTTCTCAATAGAATGTGATATTTTTCGGCTTTTGTTTTTATTTTTAATAATAGTGATTTTAGTACATCCTTTTGATGACATAATGTATTAATGATGGATTGACGAAGCTCATTGCTCACAAAAACATTCGAATGCTTTCGCCAATATTCTAATTGTTTATCGAGAGATTGTTCCTGTGTGGAAATAAGTTCGAAAATATCGTAATATTGTTTGTCTTGTTTTTGGACCAAAGTTCTAAGTTCGAAAATATCATCTATTTTTTTTCTCTCAAACAATACCTTTATACTATCTTCAAATACTTGAACCTTCTTTTCAAGGGAGGTTATTTCATCTTCGCGAACAATAGCTTTCGTAAGAATATCATTGACTTCATTTTCTTGAGTTTCCGTACTCCAGATACAATTCGCAATCAGCAACGTATCAAGCAAATCTGTTTCGCTCCGCCCGTTGCAATATGCAGAAACCCTCATAAGGCCAGCAATTTTTTTCCACCTTCGATCGGAAATCACGTACTTATCTTTGTCTTCCCTATTAGGCTCTTCATTTATAAGTGTCAACAATTTTCGGATACATGAAATAATGTTTTTACTTTCATATGACAAGGAAACGGATTCTGATTCTTTGCGGATGAGCTCCATATCTTTAGCAGAGAGTCTGTCATCTACAGATACCGTCATGTCAGACTTCTCCGAAATCATATTGAAGAAGTTTTCCTCGTTTTGTACTGGTCGTTCAAGTATTCGAATTAGGAATCGGTCAAATATGGCTTCTAGTCCCTGACCTTGCGCAGGCAATTCGTTCGATGCCGAAACGAAACCCAGAAGAGGTACTTTGAGAAGATTCTTACCATTGCGGAACAAATGTTCATTGAGTATAGTTAGCAGTGCGTTTTGAATGGCGGGATTGGATTTCCAAATTTCGTCAAGGAAAGCGAATTTGGCTTTTGGTAAATAGTATTCCGTCTTTCGTTCATAATTGTCGTCTTTCAATTGCTGGATTGACACTGGTCCAAACAATTCATCCGGCTGTGAAAATCTGCTCATCAAATAATCAAAGAACTTTATCACGCCATGTGCCTTCTCCTCTTCCGAGGGGTCAACAAACGCCTCCGATACGCGTCGTGCGATCAAACTTTTTGCGGTGCCAGGTTCGCCCAGCATAAACGTGCTTTCCCCAGCGAGGAATGATAATAATACAAGGCGAATTGAATTTTCCTTTTCGTACAATCCAGATGATATCTGGGCAATTATCCTTTCCAATCGTTTTTCGTATGCCATAATTTCCTATCGTTACTTCTTATTAATATTCAGTCTTTAACCAAATACCAAACAATCGGTTTGTGATTGAGTAAGCATTATCCTTTTTGTTGACGATTCCTTTGTTATGAAGTACTCGCAGGGCACTTTGAATTGTGCTTGGACTCTTCATTGAATGCTTCTTGCAGAAAGTGACAGATGTTACCTGTTCTGCTATCCCTTCTTTTGCAATGGCGATTAAAAGTTGTTTTTGTGCTTCAGGATAACCGCTCATTTGCTCTTGAAAGGTACGCGCGTATGTTTTTATCACAAATATGAGCGCGTTGTCCAACATTGGCACGTCAGCAACCTCTCCCGGTTTAGTCCATGCGTACAATTCATTCATCAGGCGTTGAATATACCAAGTGTGGCCTTCAAACAAGTTGAATACACGTTCGAAACAGGCATCCGTCAATTTTTTTCCTGCCTTTTCAAAATGTTTTTTGGAAAAAGCCAGATACTTGTCGTAATCAATTGTGTCTAAGTAGAGAGGAGAACAGCTCATATAGAATGGTTCTGACGGATTATTGAATAATTTCTCCATCATTCTTCTGTCGCTCCCAGCAAAGATAAACCAAGTGTTCCTGCATTTCTGGACATGCGTTCTTAATAGTTCCAAAACGTTTTGCTCGGGATACTCGCTTATTTGTTGAAACTCATCCATGGCTACGACGCAGGGCGTTTCGCAACTTTCCAGATACTGGAATATTTCTTCAAGTGAGTCTGACGGGTGTACGATTTCGCCGAGTGATAGATCAAAAACAAGTTGACCTGTAACCTGATCTACTTTGAAACCAGGACGAAGGGATTTGACAATCGCCAAGAATGAATTCAATATTTTTTCTTGCTTGCTTTTTAGCGCCCCGGTAATTTCTTTTGCTAAAAGTAGTACCATCTCCGAAAGAGATGAGGTTGGGTACAAATCGATTGAGAATGCCTTAAAATTGCTTTGCACAAACATCCTATTGAACACGTGTGCAATAAGACCGGACTTTCCCATACGTCGGGAAGAGATTAGTACTGTGTTGCGTCCGTTAGCAATGTTGCTTTCAAGGATTTCTGTTTCAATTTCCCTATCGCAGAAGTATTCGGCCCCGTAGTAGTCAGCCGTGATTATGAATGGATTCGGTTGTAACATAGTTTACTCTTTTCAACAAAGATAATACTTAAATATCAATTATTCAAAATTAAATAATTGAAATCGCAATAATAATTATAACTTTTTGATGATAGCCATATACTCCGGTCTGACAAGGGTGGTTTTTTTCGTTGCGGAAATATTTGTCAGAATAAATATATTTTGTATCTTTGCAGTCCTTAACGGTTTAGTCAAGGCCTATTGGTGAGATGGGTGAGTGGCTGAAACCAGCAGTTTGCTAAACTGCCGAACGGGTAACCGTTCCGGGGGTTCGAATCCCCCTCTCACCGCAAAAGGAAGTCGCAAGACTTCCTTTTTTGCGTTATGGGGATGAGAACCCCAGGGTTCGTAATCGACGCAGTCGCTGAGCTTCTGCGAAGAATCCCCCTCTCCTATCCACAAAAACGCCCTATTTTGTGGATAGCAGGCGCTTTTTCCCTCCTGTGTCCACAAAAACGCCCCATTTTGTGGATAGCAGGTGCACATGCGACGAAATCCCTGTGAGAGGGATATTTGCTATCGTGGAAAAAATCCGTAACTTGCCGAGAAATATGCGAAATCAATATGGAAGGAAATAAAAGATTGGCCTCTTTGGATGCGTTGCGGGGCTTTGATATGTTGTTTATTATGGGATTTTCCCATTTGGTTCGTTCGATTTGCAACTTGTTTCCTGATGGGGCAGATTGCTATTTGGCAAAGACCATGAAGCATGTGCCGTGGGATGGCCTTTACCACCACGATACCATTTTCCCGCTCTTCCTTTTTATCGCCGGAATTTCTTTCCCTTTTTCGTATGCCAAACACCTGTCCAACGGAAAATCTCGCGCGAGTATGTATGGAAAAATACTGCGAAGAACCGTGCTTCTGGTTTTGCTCGGACTGGTTTACAATGGCTTTTTTAAGCTTGATTTTGACAGCCTGCGTGTTTGTAGCGTGTTGGCAAGAATCGGCCTTGCATGGGGTCTGGCGGCTGTTTTATTCTTACAGTTTTCTACCCGTGTACGTGTTTGGATTTCGGTGCTTATTTTGCTTGGATATTGGCTCTTGATTTGTTTTATCCCAGCTCCCGATGCGGCAGGTGCTTCCGCCTTGAGCATGGAGGGCAATTTGGTGGGCTATGTGGATCGCTTGATGACTCCCGGCCGCCTGTATTATGGCAATTTTGACCCGGAAGGTCTGCTCAGCACGCTTCCTGCGGTTGTGACGGCCATGTTGGGTATGTTTACGGGCGAATTTGTCCGCAGAACGGATGTGCCGGAGCGGAAGAAATCGGGTTATATGGGTCTGGCGGCGCTTGTTTTGTTGGGAGTCGGGCTTTTGTGGAGCCTGTCTTTTCCCATTAACAAGTCGTTGTGGAGCAGTTCTTTTGTTTTGGTTGTTGGCTCTTACAGTTTGGCGATGTTTGCGCTCTTTTATGAAATCATTGATGTGCGCGGGTACCAAAAATGGGCATTCCCTTTCATTGTTATAGGCCTGAATTCTGTCACCATCTATCTGGCACAGCGCATCATTCCATTTGATGAAATCTCTGGCTTTTTCCTCAATGGAGCCGCGTCGATGCTGTCCGAGGAATGGGCGAAGGTACTATTGGATATCGGCTATTTGGCTATTTCGTGGCTCTTCTTGTACTTCCTTTACCGCAAAAAGACCTTCCTGAAAATTTAGCGGAAAATCTCTTTGAACATCCGCTTCGCAAAACCCTTCAAAATGGCTATTTTTTGTGGGGGGGGGTAAAATCGCCCTAAAATCGGCCTAAAAGGCTGAAAATTATGGCTTTTATGCGCGTGAAATCATTTTTTTTGCTTAACTTCGCGCGATTTTTCGTGCTTAGATTATGAAACGTGCCATATTGGCTCTTCTAATATTACTTTTTCACGCCTATGTTTGTGAGGCTCAGACATTTGTCGTGAAAACCAATGCTCTCTATTGGGCGACGACGACACCCAATGTCGGGTTGGAGGTGGCAGTGGCTCCTCGTTGGACGCTTTCTTTGGAGGGCGGCTACAATCCCTGGACCCTCGATGCACAGAAAAATATCAAGGCAAAACATGTTCTGGTGTCGCCGGAAGCACGATATTGGTTTTGCGAAAGTTTTCTCGGACATTTTATCAGTCTTCATGCCAACGGTACTTATTTCAACGTCGGAGGAATTCCACTCTTTGAAGATGCACGCCGCCAAGGTTGGGCGGTAGGTGCCGGAGTGGGTTACGGATGTTCGTGGCCCATCGCCAGACGGTGGAATATTGAGGCGAACATTGGCTTTGGTGTCTGGTATACCCAATACGATTCTTATCAGACCAAGATTTGTGGACTCTTCAACGAGACGATACATAAATTCGCTTTTGCCCCAACTTCCTTGGGGCTTTCGTTTGTTTATATAATCAAGTAAAATCATCAAGAAAACAAGGATATGAGTAGAAAAATAAGTTTGTTGCTATTGATGATTTGCCTTTCTGTCGGCTTGAAAGCCGAAGTGAAATTGCTTGATCCTGTGGTTTCAAGACAGGATGATTCGGTGGTGGTGACCTTTCAGTTGGATGCAAAAAAGGCCTTCCCCATCCGTCAGAAAGAAGCGTTCATTCCTTATCTCCATCAAGGCGAAGATACCCTTTGGTTCGATGCTATGGAGATTTACGGAAGAGAAAGATACAAGAGAGAAAAGCAGGAAAAGCACCTTGGCGGCGATAGAAATTGGGAACTTGGCGAGAATCAATACTTGGCCGGTGAGGTGGTGAACTATTGCGAAAAAGTTCCCGTAAAACGCTGGATGAAAGGGGCTACGCTCAGTTTTATCAAATATACTTCGGGCTGCAACTGCAAGAGTGAACCAATCAGCGGGGTGTTGAAAGACAGCCTCACGCTCTTTACGGAGCCGGTTTTGCCGCAGAGAAGAATTCCCCAATATGTCATGGAGGAGCCCAGTCGCCAGTGGAATTTCGGACAGGATGAGTTGGAAATCATTTTCAAGGTGTCCAAAGCAGAAATCGATTCGTCAGTATTTGACAACGAAAAAACCTTCGGCAAAATCCTCAATGCGGTGGATAAAATTTTTGCCAATCCCCATTTCAAGATTGAAAAAATCGAAATCGCCGGTTACGCTTCTCCGGAGGGTAGGCGAAATTTCAACAAGTGGTTGGGAGAGAACCGTGCGAAAGCCCTGATAGATTATATCATTACCCATAGACCTCAATACAAGTTGGGCAAGCGACATTTCAGAATCCGCAACGGAGAAGAAAACTGGCCCGGTTTGCGTCGTCATTTGCTGGAGTCGTCCATTGCCCAGAAAGATCAGGTGGTGGAAATCATTGATTCCAATATGACGGATGAAATGAAAAAGACGGCCATAAAAGCCATTGATAAGGGGGCGGTTTGGAAAAAGATGTTGGATGAGGTTTATCCGCACCTGCGTTGCGCGCGTTATCTGGCAGTCTTCTTTGAATCGACCGACGACCACGCGATGGATTACATTCATGAGGGAATGCGTCTGATTCAAGTGGGAGAATATGAGCAGGCCTATCAGCAACTCCTTCATGCACAGGATGATATGAGGGCGTATAACTCCTTGGGTGTCTCGCTGATGATGCAAGGACGTTTTGAGGATGCAATGCCTTGGTTTGAAAAAGCCGTGGATATGAACAGCGCGGCCGCAAAGAAAAATATGGCAGCCATTCAAGCGGAATATGACTATGAAGCGGCGTGCCGACAAGAAATTGAAAATTATTTGAAAAAATACGAATAACTATTTATTAACCATTAAATTTTTTGAGTCATGAAACTAACAAAATTCATGTGCGCAGCTTTCGCTGCAATGTTCGCTCTTGTTGGATGTAACAAGGACAACATCGATGATGCAACATCGAAAAACTACAAAAGTGTTGATATCGTAATCAACAATGTGAAAATGGGCACCAAGGCCGGTGGTACCGACGCTAAACTTGATGGCACCAAAATTCAGTTGAACTCTCTCCAGATTTTCTTCTCTGACGGTGAAAACCTCTACGACGCGTACGATGCAACTAACGCACCCGCAGTGACCTATTTGGAAGCTGCCGCCTTGTCAGGTCTTGATGCCAATATGTCTATGTCATTCCACTTCTTGCCTGCCAATGTAACGGAGGTACTCGTTGTTGGTAATAAGGCCAAGATTACTGGTGTAACCACAAAAGCAGCCCTCAATCAGACTGTAGAAATAGATGAATATCAGGATGTTACCAATCTTCTTCTTTACGCTGAGGCTCCCCTTACTGCCGTAGAGAAAGATGCACACAACAACGGTTCCAACGCGCACCTTTCCAATGTGTACAAGGCTAATTTGAGCATCATGCCTTTGGTTGCCCGTTTTGAGGTTGAGAACTTCAGCTGCGATTTTGAAACGGGTTCCACGGCAAAGGTTGTGGTAGACAAAATGGCTTTCTTGAACTACTTCTCACAGTGCGATTTGATGAGCGCCAATGTGGTTGCCGATACTGAAGATACCATTGATATCACCAGCCAGCAGGCTATCTATGGTTATTTCCAAGACCCAGTAAAGATGAACAAAGCTAACTGGAACAACGATTATTTTGATAACGACGATGCCAAACATCCTGTTGTTGAACTTACTGCTGCCAATTCTTCAGTTGACGTAAACATTGCTTACAACTTCTTCTGCAACGGCGCAGAATCTCCTATTCACCTTCTCGATATCAAGCATTATGAGAATACTTCAGCCCCTGGCGCTCCTGCTTATTTGTGGACCAACAAGTACTTCAAGGAAAATACTAGCGAGCAGGTTACTACTTTCGAGCCGGGTAAAATCTACAGACTCAGCTTTAAGTTTACCGAGGGAAATCTTAAGTTCCAGGATAAGTGCGTGGATATCACCGTTAGCGTAGCTACTTGGACCGTAGTAAGAGTAACTCCTGGTTTCTAATTGTAAAAGCTAAGATAGTTCATGAAACTCAAATACATAGCTATGATTTTCTTGTTGATGTGGGGGCTTTTCAGCTCCTGCATCAGCGAGGATCGTAGTATGTGTAGGAATCTTCACGTGTTGGATTTGAGTTACATGGGCGATGGCACCACCGAGATATTTTCCCAGAAAATCGGCAAGGTGCAAATGTTGATTTTTGATGAAACAGGTCAATGCGTAAGCCGATATTTCTTGAACGAAACGGAGTTGAAATACAGACATACGCTTTTGCCTGAATTGTCAGTGGGCAATTACAAAATCGTCTGCATCGGTAATCCCTATTCTACGACGATTGCTGTGGAGGATGGACTTTCCGCGTCGTATTTCACGGCGGATGCTCATTATGCCGGACAAACGGTCAGCACCAATGACTCTTTGTATTTCAGCGTGGTGGATTATCCGATTGAGCCCTATTCGGATTTGATTAGCGAAATCCATAGGACGGCTCATTTTAAATCTTCCCATTACGATGTGTATGTGGAGGTCGAGGGGGTTCCGACAACTTCTACTCCCAGCATTTCTATGGTAGGTTTGAGTCCCTATACGGATTTTTCCAATGCAGCTTATGGCGCGGTTACCGAATATCAGATGGAAACTGTGCACGAGGAGTCTGGTTTGTATGTAGGAAAATGTTGCATCATGCGTCATACCGATCATACCGATGTGTATGTGCTGGTCAAAGATGCGCAGGGCAATATTCTCGCTTCCGTCAGTCTCAAAAAGTTTCTGGAAGACCATGCAGACCAGATTGATTGCTCCAAAAACGAGGTGTTGATACCCATTAAGTTGAAATTCAAATCGGCGGATCTGGAAGTCTCAATGCCCGATTGGGAGGGAACGGATATTACACCGGGATTTGGAAATTAGGCAAGACAAAGATGATGTTGAGAAGATTTCATAAGCAAGGTATGATGACAGTGCTGCTTACGGCAGTGCTTGTCCTGCTTGTGTCAATCTCCTCCGTCTCCTGCTCCAAGTCGTCGTTATCAACTCCCGATCAAAGAAAGTTCAGTACGGTCCTGCTCAAGGTTTCAACCGGCCAGCAGGAAGCGGTCAAAGCCGCTCTGTCCGAGCAGGAAGAATCTCAACTTCATTCCCTTCGCATTTATGCCTTCTCGAAAGGTCGTTTGGCAGGTTATCACTATCAGCCCTCTTCTGTGGATAAGGATTTCCTCTTTGACATAGAGATGGTGGGAGTCGATCAAGAGACCGGAAAAGTGGTGGTGGATTTCTATATCGTTGCCAATGAAGCGTCTATGGTGCTTGAGCCGGGTGCGTCTGGCTTGAGCGAAGCGTCCAACGAAGACGATTTGAGGTCTTTCCGTTTCCAAGCGCTCAATACCCATTATGGCTTGCCTTTGTTCTATGCCGATACCGTCATTCTCAACACCAAGGATTTTCGTATGGCGGAGTCGTTGGCGGAAGAAGGCGTGGATATTAGCGGGCACGAGGGGCATGAGGTACTGACCCGCGCCCTTTCTTTTGAATTGAAACGTGCGATTGGAAAAATCAATGTCAGCGCCCGCAGATTTTCCGAATCGACGCGGGATGTCTATATCAACCGCTGCGATTATTTAGCCTGCGGCACACGTCAGTATAATTACCTGATGCCGCAGAGCCCTGATTTCCTTCAGACACTTTCGCCGCTCTTGAATGATATGCCGCTGATGGACGAGGGTGTAACGCGGGTTGTGACGCAGACCTCTTATGAGCAGATCGGGCAGATTTATTGTCCGGAAGTGCCTTTCGGCTCGGCGCAATGGGATGTTCCCAGCACGGGAAATGCACCCATTCTCCATTTGGAGTATTCTGTGGGTGAGGGAGAGATGTTGCGCAACACCTACATTTATTTGCCTCCGATCGAGCGGAATCAATTTGTGGATGTGCAATGTTCAATCAGCGGTGAGGGACAGTTGAAGGTAAATTACGAGGTGCGCGACTGGGATTATGATATGGAAGATGAGGACGAAGATGGTCAGGAAGATTTTATTGTCTTTGACTATCCGACTCACACCTATTTGCTTCCCTCTTTGCCCACTCCCGAAAATCCTTCCCCAAATCCCAATGGCGCAGTCAAATTAGCTCCGCAGATGAGCGTGGATGAGCCTTTTGTGTGCTATTTCCAAATGCTCTATCCGGAGGGGCAGAAATGGAAACCTACCATCGTGAAATGTGATGTGCCGGTCCACGATTATCAGATTAAGGTCTTTTTGAACAATCTGGATATAGAGCAACTGCCGGATGAAAGCGGCTCTTATGGTTTGAGCCCCAACACATCCACCTATTTCAGGTTGGAGGTGCATCCGTTGAAGGCTGAAAATGAGGGGGCGACCCTCCAATTCGGTATTACGGCAGATATTCAGGGTTTTGATTTTGCCGAATACCTTTTGATTAACGGAAGTCTGTCGGAATTGTTTTGGCCGGCAGAAACAGGTGGAACTGACCCGAGTTCCTTGACTATCAAACAAATAGAATAGATTGAGAAAAATTTGTAACATATTCTTCTGCTTGGCGCTCTTGATGGGTCTGTCTTCTTGCGAGAAGGCGGAACTGGAACAGGTGCCTTTTGTCGATAGGGGAATAGTGATAGATTTTTCAACGGGTAAGACCAAAGCAACGGTTTCGGATTTAGACTACGAGTCAATCATTAAACATCTCGATTTCTTTGTCTTCAAAGCCGACAATACGCTGTTTTGGCATGAAAGGGTAGCTGTCTCCGCTACCGAAGGTACGCACACACTGTCTGTGGGTACCAAATATTTTGCAGAAAAAGATGCGGAGGGTCAGGTCATCGGTCATCCGGAATACAGCGTCTATCTTCTTGCAAATTGTACCGGGCAAATGTCTTTCGATGAACAGACGCGCACGCTGACACTGACTTCGCAAGCAGGAACAGAGTCTCAAATCCATTCTCTGGCGGCTTTGGGTGGCGCGGTTCAGGAGACAATGAATCTACATTTGGCTGGTTTGAATCTTCCGTCTGCCCCGAATTCTTTCCTGATGGACGCTGTGGCAAGACGGGAGGGAGGTGCCCAGTTCCCGCTCAGCAGTGAGGATAGCGAAAAGGATATTATTTTGGATGCCGAACTGGTTCGCGCGGCAGCCAAAGTTGTGGTAGATATTATTGAGGGTAACAATATTGAATTTACGGAAGGAGCCGATCTGGATGACCCCTCTTTGTTTGAAGAGACCGAGCATGGCTTGTATTATATCCGCAATCTACCGTATAAAACGCAGTTGTTGGCAGGTTATTATGACCCCTTGGAAATGGATGTGGACAGACTTGTTACCACCGTTAAGACCAACAACGCACATTTTTCTTGGGTGCCGGCTACCTTTCGTACCGATATCAGCCAACTCAAAAACGAAGACTCCCAGCGTGATCAAGTGAGAATTACGACCTATGTCTATGAACACAATTGGGACGAGAAGTCTTTGTTTGAATTTGAGCCTTATGCGGTGGTCAATCTTCCTATGGTATTTTTGCGGGAAAAAGAGGGGGTTGTCAGTTACGAGGCCCACCCCAACAGCTGGTATAAAATACCTTTAACCAAAGGCAACGAATTCAAAAGAAATCACCTTTACAAGGTGAACGTTATTATCAATTACGCCGGTGCGACCACAGTGATGGAGCCGGTGATTATTCCGGATATCGAATATGAGGTGCTGAACCATACCAACATCAACAATGGTTGGAATATCACCGATATCAATATCCAGCAAACAGACAGACCTAAATACCTGACAATCAGTAGGGAAAAAATCGAAATGCACAATGTGCAGGTCAGTGATGCTGTCGAATTTACCTCCTCGGCCCCGATTTCTCTTTCCATTTTGTCGGCCTATTACTATGATAAAATGGGTCAGACAAAATACGTGGTCGCGTCTTCTACCAATGGCTCCGGTCCGAGTGCCGGAGGTATTACACTCAGCGCGCCGGGAGGACTTACCGGGCGGATTACCGTGGATAGCCCCATCCCGGAGAACAATACACCTTTATATATAGAGGTAAAGGTATCCAATTCAGAAGCAGAAGATTGTCGTTTTACGGTGATTCAATATCCTTTGGAATATATCACCAATACCCAGGGCTACTATTCTTATCGCGATGACTTTGGAGGAACGACCTATGAAACCAAAGCTTCCAACCGTTATGTGGCGGCGACAAGCTGGAATGAAAGTAGACAAACGTGGTCTTACAGCAATAAGGGAGAGAGTAACAGCAGCAAGTTCTTTTCTTCAAAAGTGGCAGACCGAAAATCAGATGGTAGCTCCACCATTTCTTATTATAACTGGTCAAGCTATGGAAGCAGCCCCACGAAGTCAACTGTTAGCGGTTTGAACAATGGTCGTATGTATCGGGTTCGCTTGTCTTCTTCCTCCAGTGAGTATTCTGCGAGTGTGCCGAAAATGGATGAGAAGGGTTGGACAGATAGCGGGGAGGACAATAGCAATCTGGTGTCACCTTCCTTTATGATTGCTTCCCAATTGGGTGCTACCTATGCGCCGTCTTCGGTTGCACAGGCGGCATCTCATTGTAACCAATATGTGGAAACCTATAAAGATGAATCCGGAAATGTGATTCACTTGAAGGATTGGCGTCTTCCTACGCGGGCAGAGATTGAGATTATCATTCGTTTTCAATATGTGCCCAACGCGGCCATGGATGAAGTGCTTTCCGGAAAATCCTATTGGAGCGCGACCGGTGCCGTATCCAACCCACAATCCACGACAGGAAGTAGTGGAACAACCAGTGCTGTGCGCTGTATTAGAAATGCGTTTTAATGAAGAGGTTTGTAGTATATTTAATAGGACTCGTTTTAATGGCGTCTTGTCAGCGTGTTGAGAGAGAATTCCCTCAGCATAACGGAGAATTGTCGCTTCGTTTTGAGATAGATGACATGTCGTCAGTGCAGACCAAGGCGGTGGACCCGGATGGTCTGGGTATCCAGAAAGTAACCTTGTATTGTTTTGATGCTTATGGTCTTTTCATTGCCACGAGTACCATCAAGACTTCTGATTTCATGCCGGAGCACCAAAACCCGTCCCAAGGAGGTTTGTTTAAAATTACGGTGCCTCCTCACACGGAAATTGTCCATATTGTCTGCAACCAGAATATTCAGAATTTCAGTGAAAGTTATTTCCATAACAAATCCGAGTATGAGGTTATGTCCGAGTTGGAGGCATCTGCCGGACGTATGATTTATTGGGCGAGACATACGATGGATGAACTGAACGAAATCGATGCCCAGGGTGGTGTGGTGAAACTCTTGCGTAACCAGGCCAAAATTACGGTCGAGGTCAAGGATAACGTACCCTTTGATATTGAGGGCTTTATTGTGACAAATACCAGTGCATTCGGCACAGTGGCTCCTTATAAGTTGGAGACGGCAGAGTTTATCGCCCCTTCGCTGGCGGATCCTTTTGTTACCATTCCGGAAGACAATGTGCTTCTTTCTGATTTCCAGGATGTTCGAGGTATGATTGAGGAGTATGTTTTTGAGAGTGCCAATGCGATAGATAATCCTGTCAATGTGATTGTAAAAGGCTCTTACAACGGTGGCCCTTCCTTGTATTACCGTGTCATAATCATGGACGACGACGGTTATCAGCTTCCTTTGCTCCGAAACTATCATTATCGTGTCATTATTGCGGATGAACTTTCTTATGGTCAGACCAATTTCGAGAGTTCGCTGACCGCTGCTGCAACCAATAATGTGTGGATTACCATTGAAGACCATATCCCGGAGGTTCACGGACTTACCCACGTGTTGAAGGTCGATGAAACCAATGTGGTAATCGATGAAAGCCAGTTTATATCTCCGAATATCTATCAACTCTATTACACGATTCGAAGAGTTGATGGCGCCTCACTTACAGAGGCTGATAAACCGAGTGTAGAGTGGCAGGAGGGCAATAATGTGGCCTACAATGCGTTTAGTCACGAGTTTAACACGGCAACGGGACGCGGTACTTTGACCGTGACGCTGCATGCGCTTGGCAATCTGAGCAAGCGAATGGGTACGTTGATGATTAAAATTGGCCGTATCTATCGTAAAATCAAGGTGACGACCATCAAGAAACAGAGTTTTACCCCCGCTTGGGCATCCACACAGGTATATGGACACGAAATCGGTGAGCACATGACCATGATGTTTACCATTCCCGATGATTGTCCCGAAGAACTTTTCCCCATGGAGGTACTTGTTTCTACGAATATCCTGGATATCAGGCACTCATCCGGACAGGAGCTTCCGATTCGCTTCAGTGACAGCGAAGAGTATTATGGAGAGCCCAATGAATGGGGCTACAAATATGTCTATACGATAGAGTCACCGGGTAAACAACGTTTGTATTTGGAAAATGTCTTGGCGCAGTCGGGCGGTTTGTCCTTGATTCGCGTCGAAGCGCCCCACTTTACTCCGATGGAGAAATATTTCAGCTTTTCCGATGAGGTGGTGAACCGAGCGATTATCGTGCATGGCTTGCAAAGTTATTCGGCTGTCATTCCGGCGGATGACCCGATTTACTATTATTATGTCCCCCAGAAAGTCAATGCCCACATCGAAGTCAGTACGCACGTGGGAGAGCTTTACGATGATCCGGCGTTGGGCCCTGATGGAACGGTGATTAGCGGTGGGGAGACCAAATATGTGAAATACATAGCGGCGGGTGAATCAGATGAATTCTTGTTCTATTCCAAGTATTTGTCCCACGAAGAAGATGCGCACGAATGTGACTTTAACTTTTATCCTTACCATGAGTCCGAATGGGGCAGCGGTGGCCGTGTATATGGCTATATGAAGAATGATGCAGGCTATTCCGGCGCCGGAACAGGCGATAATTATGGTGCCCATTTCCACATGCTGACCAATGCTTCCCGTACCGAGGAGGTGGTGCGTTTGGCTTCCAATCCCAATGGACAGGAGTCTGTAACCGGCGTAGGACTTTGTCAGGGAAGGATGTATCGTTCCATGATTTTTGAGCTTGCCAATTATCATCCCTTCAGTTTTGCCGCCCAGATTTCCTATGATGCCGGTGAAATGACAGGTACCGTTGTCAGCGATGGTGGAGCCGAAGTGGAGGACCTCTTGACTTGGTCCTTTGTTCCGGGAAAAGCCGTGAACATCGCTTTCGATATTACAAGCTTCAAAGGCGTAGATGGAAAGAGCGCCGACCCGTTTGGAACTCCCTTTGAGATTTATATTGATGCGCCCATGCTCGAATTGGGCAACGTCCCGGCCGCCTTGGAGGGTAAAATCAGAAAGGATAGCAAGGTGGAAGGACGTTTTGTCTATACCGTGGATGGCTCGCGCGAGCAGGAGCGGACGTATGGCACCGCTTCCGCATATCTGACCGATCAGACGGGATTGGCCGACCAAAGTGGCGAAAGAAAATTGATACCCTTCCGTGTGAAGGATATTGTGAGTGCCGGTACGATTCGTATCAGTTCGCAAGAGGAACGTGTAGTGTTTAATCCTAAATCCTTCGAAATTCAGAACGAATCCATTACGGGTCGTCTGAAATATAAAAACGGTAGCATCAACGATGTGCCGTACGAGGCTTTTGTGGTGCTGGAAAGTATGAAAACCTACAACCGTATCGGTACGGTGACGCTGACGGCCCTCAATGCGCAGGGGCACAACATGGATATTCGTCTGCGCAGTGTATATCGCTACAATTGGTTTACCGATCCGGTCAAGATTCAGTATACCAAGTCTGACGACGGCTTTACCACCGTTATCTACGAGAAGGTGTTCGCCAGTCTGGATGAGTTGTACCAGGCGGCCGCCAGCGGCGATATCTTATTGGAGCAAGTGGTGGAAGAATAGTAATTAAAATAACAGAATGAATAAGTGATGGAGTATGTGATTCTTTTAATTTCTTTGGTCGGCATCGTCTTTGGTGCTGATTATTTGGTGGATGGCTCTGTGTCGATTGCTCGCAGATATAAGGTTTCGGACTTTGTGATAGGGGCAGCCATTGTGGGCATCGGAACATCTATGCCTGAATTGGTGGTGAGCTTTATCGGTGCTCTCGGAGGAAATGCCGATGTGGCGATTGGTAATGTGGTAGGGTCCAATATTTTTAATGTGCTGGGCATTTTAGGACTGACGGCTCTCTTTTTTCCCGTCGCTGTGGGAAAAGACAATCTGAAATTTGAACTGCCCTTCTGCATCGCCGTCTCTGTGATTTTGTTGTTGGTGGTGTATAATTTCTTTACGGGCGGGGACGCCGTTATCGGTCGAGTGGATGGTCTGATTTTACTCGCTTGTTTTGCCTTTTTTATGTTTTATTCTTTCTACCGAGACAGAAAGCAGAAAAAAGTGGAGGCGGAACAAAGTCCTGAGAATCCCGGTGAGAAAGTAACTCCGCTCTGGTGGGCGATTCTTAAAGTCGTCGGCGGATTGGCTATCCTTATCACCAGTTGCGACTTCTTTATCGACAATGCCATTGTGGTAGCAAAATCATTTGGCGTAAGCGATGCTTTCATTTCCATCACCTTGATTGCCTGTGGTACCTCCTTGCCGGAGTTGGCCGCCTCTTTGGCTGCTGCCTTGAAGAAGAATACCGACTTGGCATTGGGTAATGTGATTGGTTCCTGCATCTTCAATATCACATGGATTTTGGGACTTTCTTCTCAAGTGATGCCTCTGAATGCGACAGGAATTACTTTCGTGGATTATATCGTCATGATAGCCTCGGTTGTGCTGGCTACGCTCTTGGGACTTAAAGGGAAAATCAACCGCGTATCCGGTGCGGTGTTATTTATAGGCATTGTTGCTTACAATTGGTATTTAATTTCAACCCAAATAGCTTAACTTATGTTGCTTCAAATTATTACTTTGATTGGTTCGCTCGGAATGTTCCTTTATGGAATGAACATGATGAGCGCAGGTCTTCAAAAAGCCGCAGGTAACAGATTGCGCGGTTTTCTTTCTTCTATGACTTCCAGTCCCTTCAAAGGTGTTTTGACAGGATTGGGAATCACCACGGTCATCCAGTCGTCCAGTGCTACGACCGTAATGGTGGTGAGTTTTGTGAATGCCGGACTGCTGACTTTGGCGCAGGCTATCTCTGTCATTATGGGTGCCAATATCGGTACCACCGTGACTGCTTGGTTGGTGGCTTGGTTGGGATTTAAGGCGGATATTTCCATTTTGGCCGTTCCTTTGATGGCTGTGGGCTTTATCTTGTCTATGTCCAAGAAAAGTCAAAGAAGGAATATCTCTGAACTGATTGTGGGCTTCTCCCTTCTCTTTTTGGGATTATCCATGATGAAGAGTTCCGTGCCGGATTTGCAGCAGACGCCCGAAGTCCTTTCTTTTATTCAAGGATGGCAAGGTTATGGTTTTGGCTCTGTGCTTTTGTTCCTGTTTTTCGGTACCATCCTGACTTTGGTCTTACAGTCTTCCAGTGCGACCATGGCGCTTACCCTCATTATGCTGAATATGGGTTGGATTCGTTTTGATATGGCCTGTGCCATGGTGTTGGGCGAAAATATCGGAACTACCATTACGGCCAATATCGCGGCTTCGGTCGGAAATGTTCCTGCCAAGCGTTCTGCCTTGGCCCATACGGTATTTAATGTTTTTGGTGTGATTTGGGTACTGATTTGCTATCCCTACATTCTTAAATTGGTGGAATGGCTGACCTCTTCCATTTTCTCCCTCCCCGACGATTCTCCGACGGCAGCTCTGTATGGCCTCTCCATGCTTCATACCTTATTTAATACTCTCAACACCTTTATTTTGATTTGGTTTGTTCCGGTGATCGAAAAAATCGTTTGTACGGTTATCAAGGACAAGAAAGTCGAGGGCAAGGAAATCAAGAAACTCAAATATATCAATGCCGGACCGATTGCAACGCCCGAGTTGGCGACCGAACAGGCTTTCAAAGAGATTATTCATTTTGCGAAAATTTCCCGTCAAGGTTTGGCTTATGCAAAAACGGCAATCTGCGAGAAGGATGAGCAGGTGTTTGACGAAATGCGTGGAAAATTGGTGAAATATGAGGAGATTTCAGACCGAATCGAGTTTGAGATTGCTACCTTCCTTAACTCTGTTTCTGCGGCCGGAGTCAGTGTGAACACCTCCAAGAAAATCAAGGCGATGTATAAAATTATCGGAGAGTTGGAGTCTTTGGGCGATTCCGGCGAAGCCATCAGCCGTATGCTTTCCAGACGCAATGAACATCATAAGAATTTTGACGATGCTACGCTTGGCAAGTTGATGCAGATGGTGGAGTTGGTGGATAATGCCTACGACGTCATGATTGCCAATCTCAATGCCGCCCACGATGGAGTGTTGCTTGAAATATCCAATGCCCTCAATGCGGAAATTCAGATCAATAATTTGAGAAATGAACTCCGTGATGCCGAGATAGAGGAATTGGATGAGAGCAAGAAGAGCTATTTGTCCAGCGTTTACTATATGGATATCGTGAACGAATTGGAGAAAATGGGCGACTTTATCATCAATATCTCCCAGGATCTCGAAAAAGTTTACAAAAAGTAAAATTTATTTGAAGAGGCGGTAATAAATCGCCAGCAGATAGCCGCGTAGAGGCAGGAGAATGCGCCAGCACTTGGCAAAAAAACGATGGATGCATTGGTCCGGATTGATTTTTCGTTCGCTGGGTGTGATGATATAATCCACTTTGGCAACGATATTTTCCGGACGACATTCTTCCTTTCCACTGCAATTTCCGTCGCCCATCAGCACGACTTTGCTCTCCGTAATGGACCAGATGCGGTGTAGGACATAGTGGTCGGGTGCGATTTCCGCCAACACGATATCCCCCTTCCTATACTGCGCTCTGGCAGACAATTGAACACTATCGACACTTCCCCGAATAAAAGGCAGCATACTGTTGCCTTTTGTTCGTATGGTAGCAGACTTTCCCTGCTGTATGTAACGTTTGACCTCTCCCAGCAATATGGCATTGGGGAGACTTAAATGTTGTGTGCGCAAGGGTTTAGAGGATGACATCGATGATATTGGGGTAGTGGTCGGTAATTTTTACCGTAAAAGCGCTCATTTCACAGATGAAGTGGCGTATCTGGCTCTCTTTTCCGTTATAGATAAAGCAATGATCAATGGCTTCTGCGCGGGTGCGATTGCCTCTGTCGCGTCCAAAACCGTTTTTGTTGCAGCGGTGGTGTCCATTGTGCGGATCGCTGAATCCGCTTGCTGCTTGATAACAAGGGGTAAAGCCGTTGTCCAAAAACATACGGATACCCTTTGATTTTTCGGTGCAGTTCATGTCACCAACCACAAAAATAGGACAGTCATATTGGGCTTTCAAGTATTCGCAGTGAGCGACAATCTGGTGTGCTTGTGCTGCACGTGCGGTGTTACTACCGGCTTGCACCTTCTCGCTTTTCCACCAAAGATGAGTGGTAAAGAGAATAAAGGTCTTGCCGTTTCCTTTGTGTCGGAATACACCATAACTATATCCCTTGCTGCCTCCGTTGCTCCACAAGGCCGGTACAAAGCGAACATATTGGGTTTCAATAAGTTCTACCGTATTTTCGTTATACCAAATAGGGGTGTCATTGTTGCCTTCGGGAACAAAAGTCTCCTTGTAGCCATATTGGGCGACGTCCTTTTCGACCAAAGCGGTCATTTCTCTGGAAAACTCCTGAAAACCAATCACGTCGGGCATATAGGCACGAATAAGTTGGGCAAATTGCGGGGCTCTTACGCTGTCTGTGCAGTTGGCACCCATCTTCTCCCAGGCTTCGGGATTGGGCTTGTTGCTGAAATCCCACACATTGGACGCCAGGATACGCAGATTAACCTTTTCTTCGCGAGGGAATAAGAATTCTCCCTGTACGCTTCCGGCAAACTCATATTTTTTGCCGATTTTCCCGCCTGCCAAATCCGCTGCGATACGTTCTCCGGCCTTTTTAAGCGCCCAAGCACCCCCTCCGGCACATACCAGACGTTTTCCTGTAAGTTTGACCTGATAGTCAAAGGGGCCGAAAGCCGTGTTGTAGGCTTGGTGCGATTCCTTGCGCAACGTATGACCGATAAGGATTTCGCGGGCTTTTGCTTTTTTTTCATCGCTTTGGATGTCAAGGCGAACGCCACATTGAGCCTCAATGGCTTTCTGTAGATATTGTGCGGCTTCTATGCCTTCTTCGTCTTCCGCCCCAAGACTATATACGATGGTATATGATTTGAGTGAGTTGCTCGTAAGGGCTTGTGCTTGTGTTCCCCAAGAGAGGAAGAGGGCGCACAAAAGAGAAAGTATGGTTCTTTTCATTGTTTTGTTATATAGTCGTGGCCGTAAAGTTAAGAGATAGATATGAATTATACAAAAAAAGGATGGCCGAAACCATCCTTTATCTTGCTATTCCGCAAGGGAATTACTGCTCATCCTGAAGCTGGAGGTGCTGTACGTAGATGGCTTTCATTTTAGCCATTCTCTTCTTAACAGAGGGCTTGGTGAACTCTCTGCGTGCGCGAAGCTCGCGGATAGCGCCAGTCTTTTCGAATTTTCTCTTGAATTTCTTCAAGGCTTTCTCGATATTGTCTCCGTCTTTAACCTGAACGATAATCATAGCTCTAAATCACCTCCTTTTTATTAGCGGGTGCAAAGGTATGACCTTTTTTTACAAAATGCAAATAAATTTATATCTTTGCATATCACACGCTTAGCATCGTGAAATTGGCTTTTTCATACGAACGTGAAGTGACCGGGCGCGACTTTTTGGGTCGTCGTCAGGAGTGTCTGCAATTGAAAGATGCGTTGATACAAGGTCGAAGCGTCGCTCTTTATGCCGCCCCCAAAACGGGTAAAAGTTCGCTGATACATGAGGTTTTGCAGACACTGAAGCAGGATTTACCCTCTTTTACGGTGTGCGAATTCAAGGCGGACAATATCATTCGCATGGAAGATTTTGTATCACGCTTTATCAGCCAATTACAGCGTGCGATGGAGCCGTCAGGCACTTTGCTCCAGGGACTTCTTAAGGAGTCGGCCTGTTCCGGAGATGACTACCGTTCTCTATTTTTGCTTCCTTCCCGTCTTCGTGCGGCGCTTTCGGGGACAGAATTCTCACAAGAGGGACTTTCCGCCGATTCGGGTTCTAACCTTATAATTATAATAGAGGAATTTCAGCGTCTCGGCGCCTTGGAAGAATTTCCCGTTTTGCTTCGCGCTTTGAGGGACGCTCTGAAAGAACTGCGTGGACAGAAGATTTCCTACCTCTTTGTCGGGTCTCAAATCAATGAAATGAAATCCCTTTTTGTGAGAAGCAGTTTTTTTGGTGAGGATGTGCAGCCGCTGACTCTTTCTGACATTTCAGAGAATGAGATTCACGATTATATCCGTTCGTGTCTGAACCAGACGGGTAAGGTGATGGAGAAAGATGCGATTCTTTCGCTGATTCGACTCTTTGAGAATAATATATGGCATATCAAGCATTATATGTCCTTATGTGATTCTCTCACACGCGGTTATATCAATGAGGCGGTCAGCGAAAAGGCCTTGGCGGGTCTCGTTTCGTCACAACTTCCCTATCTCAACTATATCGCAAGCCACCTCACTTGTTTCCAACTTCGTTTTTTAAGGGCCTTGATTGATCAGGGCAGGACTTGCAATTTCTCTTCCTCCAAAATTTTGGAACAATACGAACTTCATTCTTCCGCCAATGTCGTGCGTGTGCGTCAGGCGTTGATGAAGAAGGAGATTATCAGCGAAGAGAAGGGGAAAGGCGTCTATATCATCGATCCTCTTTTCCGTTATTGGTTGGAAAAATATTTCTTCCAATAGTTTGAAAATCAATTTTTTTTCCTACCTTTGCGGTCCTTATTGACGGCTGTTTTGAGCTCGGTCAAGTCCTTACGAATGTTAAGGCGCTCACAGTCAAAACTTTATAGTTTATTTTATATGTACGCAATTGTTGAAATTGGTGGCCAGCAATTCAAGGTAGAAGCTGGCAAACAGATTTTCGTCAATCGTCTTGCAGAAGCTAAAGACGCAGTTGTCGAATTCTCCACCGTTTTGCTCGTTGACAATGACGGCGCAGTGAAGGTGGGTGCTCCCTATGTAGAGGGTGCAGTCGTTAAGGCAACCGTTCTTGATGACACTTGCAAGGCTGACAAAGTTCTTGTATTCAAGAAGAAACGCCGCAAAGGCTACAAGAAACTGAACGGTCATCGTCAGTATCTGACTAAACTTCAAATTGTAGAAATCGCTTAATTTTAGTAGGAGGAATCAATTATGGCACATAAAAAAGGTGTAGGTAGTTCCAAGAACGGACGCGAATCAGAAAGTAAGCGATTAGGACTTAAGAAGTTCGGATCAGAGAATGTAAAAGCTGGTAACATCATCGTTCGCCAGAGAGGTACAGTTCACAATCCCGGTCTCAATGTAGGTATGGGTAAAGACCACACTTTGTATGCATTGGTTGACGGTGTTGTTAAGTTTACCAAGAAAGCCAAAGGCAAATCTTATGTTTCGGTACTTCCTTTCGAAAATTAAGGAAGCCTGAACGGAAAATAGTTAAAGGATTGTAGCTGCCGCCTCAGGTGATTAGCGACAATCCTTTTTTATTTAGAATAAACAGATGCTTACATTAAAATTGCTTCGGGAAGAGCCCGAATATGTTATCAAGAAATTAGCCGTCAAAAATTTTGACGCAAGTGAATATGTAGCCAAAATCAACCAGTTGGATGTTGAAAGACGTTCTCTTCAGCAGCAGTTGGACAATTGTTTGGCTCAACAGAAAAAAGCCGCTTCCCTCATCGGTGGCTATATGAAAGCCGGCGACAAAGAGGCTGCAGAGGCAGCCAAAGCCGAGGTGGCGAAATTGAAAGAGGAGTCTGCCCGTCTTCAGGAGGCGACCGAGCAGAACAAACAGGAATTGGACGCCTTGGTGGTGCTTCTTCCCAACCTCCCCAGCGACCTCGTTCAGCCTGGTAAATCCGCCGAGGATAATGTGGTGGTTCGTTCAGGAAACGATATTCCTGACTTGGGAGAGAATGCCCTTCCGCACTGGGAATTGGCGAAGAAATTGGATATCATCGATTTTGACCTGGGTGTGAAAATCACCGGTGCCGGTTTCCCTGTATATAAAGGTAAGGGTGCCAAATTGCAGCGTGCCCTCATCAACTTCTTCTTGGATTGCAATGAGAAAGCGGGTTATTTGGAGGTAGAGCCTCCTGT
>CAJGBW010000024.1 GCA_904501835.1 uncultured Bacteroidales bacterium | reverse complement strand
GCAGCACCGGTAGATGAAGGGATGATGTTCTCGAGGATACCACGACCACCTCTCCAGTCTTTGCGTGAAGGACCGTCAACAGTCTTCTGAGTAGCAGTAGCAGCGTGTACAGTAGTCATAAGACCTTTTACGATACCAAATTTGTCGTTAAGAACCTTAGCGATAGGAGCAAGACAGTTGGTAGTACATGAAGCGTTAGAGATGATATCCTGACCGGCGTAAGTCTCGTGGTTTACGCCGTAAACGAACATAGGAGTAGCGTCCTTTGAAGGAGCAGACATGATAACTTTCTTTGCACCAGCAGTGATGTGCTTGCGAGCTTTCTCATCCTCAAGGAAAAGACCGGTAGACTCAACAACTACGTCAGCACCTACCTCATCCCATTTAAGGTTAGCAGGATCCATCTCAGCAGTAAGACGAATTTTGTTACCGTTTACAACGAGTGCACCGTCCTCAACAGCAACCTCACCTTTGAACTGACCGTGAACTGAGTCATACTTCAACATGTAAGCAAGATACTCGGGCTCGAGAAGGTCGTTGATACCTACAACCTGAATGTCATTTGAGAAATTCTCAATAGCGGCACGGAAAACCATACGGCCGATACGGCCAAATCCGTTAATACCAAGTTTAATCATTTTGTTAAAAATTTATTAAGTAAAACTAATTTTCTGTCGCAAAAACGGCGCAAAAATACAAAAAAAATTCTAAAACATCAAAAAACTTTCTCTGTGGAATGCACCCTGAAAATGGAGGCGCCTCCGCTAAGTGCCAGACGATGAGCAAAAGAGGTCAAAAGTTGCGTATCCTCCAACGAGGATAACTGGGCAGATGAACAGGACGAATCCAAAGCCTGGGGCAACAGACGATAAAGCATACTTTTTCGGGAAACACCCACCAGAATCGGCCTCTCATGCGGCAATTTATCCAGATGACGAAGCAAGGCCCAATTCTGTTCCAAACTTTTTCCAAAGCCGAATCCCGGATCAAAAATCCACTCTCTCACGCCCATATTTTCCGCTTTTTCAGCAAAATCGTAATACCAGCGTATCACCGCTTCCACCCCATCCTCCGCTTCATGTAAAGAGGCATGGTGCATCGCCACATAGGGACAAGACAGATGAGCCGCGAGAGGAAGCATATCCGCATCAAAATCGCCGGCACTCACATCGTTGATCATCAAGCGAGAGGAATAAGCGGTGGCAAATTCCACGACCTTTGAATAATAGGTATCAATGGAAAGCGCAACATCGGAAAAATGCTCCCGCCACAGCTCCAAGGCCGGCCGAAGGCGTTCTATTTCAATATCGGGCGACAAAAGCTGATGGCCCGGCCGCGTCGAGCACGCTCCCAAATCAATGATATGCGCTCCATTTTTCAACGCAGAACGCACTTGAAAAAGAAAAGCGGAAGCATCAAAAGTGCCATCTTCGGCATACACCCGACTCCCCGGATAAAAAGAATCCGGAGTCAGATTGACGATGGCCATAATCTTTTTCATTTCGAGCGCTGGAATTTTGGCGCAAAATAAAGGATTTTTACTTACTTTTGCAACGATTAACAACCGCATGACGGCTCTAAATTTATAGAAAGATGCTCATCGTATTGGAAGGACTCGACGGCGCCGGAAAGTCCACACAGGTAAAAAGAATAAAAAGTTATTTGGAAAGCCTCCCCCAAGGCCTGAATTATATTCACTTTCCCCGCTATGATTCCCCCGTTTATGGTGGGCTTATCACGCGTTTCCTCAAAGGTGAATTTGGAGACAACGGCACGGTTCACCCGCAATTGGTCGCCCTCCTTTTTGCTGAAGACAGGAAAGCAGCCGCCCAAGAGATACGAAAAAGCCTCGCAGAAGGAAAAAACGTGCTTTTAGACCGCTACGTTTACTCCAATATTGCCTACCAATGTGCCAAAGTAGATGATGCGCAAGAGGCCGAAGAACTGCGCGACTGGATTTTTAACACCGAATACAAAGAATTCGACATTCCCAAACCTGACCTGAACCTCTTCTTGGACGTTCCTCTTTCCTTTGTAGAAGAGCAACTTTCCAGCAACCGTCAGGGCAGCGACCGCGCGTATCTGCAAGGAGGCCGCGACATTCACGAAGAAGATATCCGTTTTCAGGAAAAAGTAAGAGATATCTATCGAGCCCAATGCGAAAAAGATCCTGAATTTATCCGCATCGATTGCAGCGATGAAAACGGAAAAATGAAAGGGGCCGACGAAATCGCCTGTATGATTCGTGCTGTTGTTCAATCCGCCCTCGAAGTATTAGCATGAGAAAAAACATTGATATCCGCCGCCTCTGCGCCTGGATTATAGGAATTGTATTCATCTTCTCGGGTTGTGCCAAACTGATGGATCCGGTGGGCACGTCCTACATCGTCACCGAGTATTTCAAATTTTTCCATCTGTCCTTCCTCAGCCCCATCGCCAAAGTGATGGGAAGCCTGATTGCACTGACAGAAACAACACTCGGCATTGCGTTGATGTGTGGCATATTCCGCAAAATCACAGCCTGGGCCAGCAGTGGAGTTCTTGTTTTCTTCACCCTGATAACCACCATTTTAATGATAGCCAATCCCGAAATGGATTGTGGTTGTTTTGGAGAATCCATTCACCTGAGCCACTTTCAGAGCCTGCTTAAAAACCTCCTGCTTCTGTTGCTGGCAGCAGGAGCTTGGTTGGGCGTCAAGGAGTGGGGTGAACCACAGAAACGAAAATATGTATCAGCCGGCCTCAGTCTGTTGTCTGTATGCACTTTCGCCATTTTCTCCTATATCAGTATTCCCTTGAAAGATTACACGGATTTTTCTCCCGGACAACGCATCGTAGCGTCTGACCCTTATTCTTTGGTCAGCAAAAAACAATGGCAGACTCTCTTCATCTACGAAAAAGAAGATTCGGTAGGAACACTCATCCGAGATACGACAGAGCAGCCTTTCGGTAAAAAAGATTGGGACTTTGTCGGCATCGAAAACCGATTTATCATTGACAAATACCCGATGCCGCCCCTTCCTATCAAAGCGGAAGACGGGACAGAAATGGATTATCTGGCAGCTGACGGCCCCGTCATGCTCATCAGTCTATACAAAAAGCCGAGTGAGAGAAAATGGAAAAATATCTGCCAATGGGCCGAAAGTGCAGAAGGCGCCGGTTATATATGCCTGATTGTTTCAGATCAACCCTATTATAATGATTACCCCTGCTATCTGTCAGACAAAAAGACCCTCTCTACCCTGAATCGCAGCAACGGCGGCGTCACCTACCTGCAAGATGGTGAAATTATCGGAAAATGGAGCTACGCCGGACGCCCCGATGAAGAAGAATTAGAGGAAATTGCACAAAAAGACAGCATTGAAACCATTACGGAAATGGAGTCTTCCGACAACAGATCCTATCAGGCTTTCATGCTGTACCTTTTTGCCGTATTGCTGCTCTTATAGCTTGCTATCCATTGCCTGACAAGCCGTGATGGCAATCATATTATAGACATCTGCCACACTACAACCACGGCTCAAATCATTTACGGGACGGGCAATACCCTGCAAGATAGGACCAATCGCCTCGGCACGGCCCAAACGCTGCATCAATTTATAAGCAATATTTCCCACCTCGATATTAGGGAAAATCAAGACATTGGCATTACCGGCCACCTCGGAGCCCGGCGCTTTACCCTTGGCTACCGAAGGCACCAAAGCCGCATCCGCCTGAAGTTCGCCATCGACTTTCAGTTCGGGCGCCATTTCTTTAGCCAGACGTGTCGCTTCAATCACCTTATCAATTACCTCATGACGGGCAGAACCTTTGGTGGAAAAAGAAAGCATGGCTACTTTCGGCTCCGCAAAACCAGCGATACTCTTGGCTGTTTTGGCGGTACATACTGCAATTTGCGCCAATTCTGAAGCGTTGGGCATAGGCGTCACCGCCACATCACCCACTACCAGTACGCCATTATCGCCATATTCGGGAGTCTGGGTAACAAAGAGCATGGCTCCACTCACACAGGTAATACCGGGAGAACATTTGATAATCTGCAAAGCCGGACGGAGGGTATCCGCAGTCGTAGAGGCGGCACCACTGATTTGTCCATCGGCATGACCGCTTTTAATCATCAGACAACCGAAATACAAGGGATTCAGCACCACTTGGCGGGCCTGTTCAAGGGTCATACCCTTATTTTTACGCAACTCATAAAGCAAATTCGCATACTCTTCCGACTTTTCGCTGTTGGCAGGGTCGATAATAATGGCCTTGTCAATGTTTTTCAAGCCGAACTGAGCGGCTTTTTCAAAAATCTCGGAACGAGGACCGATTAAAATAATTTCTGCCAAGCCGTCCGCAAGGGCTTTATCTGCGGCTATCAAAGTTCTTTCTTCGAGAGCTTCGGGAAGAACGATGCGCTGTTTACAAGATTGGGCGCGCGCCACCAATTGGTCTAAAACACTCATGATTCATCAAATTGAGCAACAAAGATAGGCTAAAATCAGACAGGAATCAAAATCTATCGGGATATTTTTTTAAGAAGTTTGCTTAAAGAAGACTGATTAAATCCTGCATCCTGATCAAACACATAGTATTTTTTATTGCAATAATACAATTTATGATCTTCGGCTCCAATGAGCAAAGTATAACAATACTTGTGCTTTACCTCCGCCAAAGGTCTCAAGCAATAGCTCACCACGGTCTTGCCGGCCGAAGCAAGCATCAGGTCCGTCACTTCCTGCTCTGGAAGCACATAGATATTGTTTTCCTCCATCATCACCTTAAATGTTCCATCGAGCGGCTGTGCAACATCACAATCGGCGATGCGAATGGCGGAATCCTGAATCAATTTGGCATTGAGCGCTTTACGATAAAGTCCGCTATAGCCGATAATATCGTTGGTCATGGCATCGGCAATGAATTCCTGAAAGAAATCCAAATAAGCACCCATATAAGAAAGATAACGCAAGCCTCGGTCTCCGGTCGCACGAATGGGCAGATTTACCACCGCCAACATTTTCTCGATACGCTCGCCGACTCCTCGGGTACCTTTTACCACCTCAAGATAATCCAGACCGTCCTCTTTTCCCGCTATAAACATGAAATAGTAACGATCATCCTCCTTCAGACGTTTGAAATCCTGGATAGAGCAAAACTCATAGGGAGACAATTTCCAATGATTGACCACTTCGGTACGGAAAGCGGTATTCTCGATTTCGTTCCCCAACATCACCACTTTCAGCGTCTTTTCCGTAAAATCGGCCACCTTCATCTTCTTGGTATAGATTTTGGCTTGCGCTCCAGAAACAAAGGGCAAGGTAAAAAACAACACCATCAAGCAAACAATCCTCTTCATATCAATATTTTTTTCTAATTAAATTCAAACCATCCCGTAAAGGCAAAATGACATTCTCCACACGCGGATCCGCTATCACACACTCGTTGAAAGTCCGTATGCCCACACTTTGTTTATCCTGCGACAAGGGCTCGTTGTAAGCCTTCCCGTCCCAGAGGACATTATCGGCCACCATCAAACCACCCACACGAAGAAGCGGCAGACAAGCCTCGTAATACAGCGGATACTCTCTTTTGTTGGCATCAATAAAAATCAGGTCATATTGACGCTTTTCCTGAGCAAACTTCTGCAAACTCTCTTTGGCATCCCCAATATGAAGATGAATAAAACGCTCGGAATGGGCTCGTGAAAAAACCTCATGCAGAAAGTCCTCCATTTCATCATTCAGCTCCAAAGTATCCAAACACAAATCGGCATATTGAGCATCGTCGGAAAGCGGCTTCATACCCTCGGCCAGACAAAGGGTGGAATAGCCCGTAAAAGCCCCCAGTTCCAACACGGAGCGAGCCCCTGTAAGCGTAACCAGCATTTTCAAAAGCTGCCCCTGCGGCTCTCCGGAGAGCATGCGGGCATGGTTGGTCCGAAGATGTGTCTGCACCTTCACCCACTCGAGCACCTCGGTAGGACAAGAGGAATGACTTTCTATATAGGCTTGTTCTGTCATGGCTATTCGTACATCAATAGAGACATTTTACTTTCATCAAACAATTCGGCGGCCACCTCTTTCAAAAAGGCAGGCGTAAGAGCCAACAGAGCCTTTTTATTTTCCTCATCACTTTTGACCGTATTGAATACAAGCATGCTTTTTCCGGCTGAAATCGCCTGGGCTTCTCCGCTATCAGCCGAAATGGCAATCTGTCCCAAAAGCTGACGACACGCACGGGAAAGTCGGGCTTGCGTCCACTCCTTTTCGCGAAGTTTGGCCATCTCACGGCGAATCACAGTAAGGCACTTGTCTGCGTTTTCTTTTTCACAGCCAAAACTGATGTTCATCAGTCCGGCATCAGCATAGGGCGTATAATTACATTCCACCCCATACACCCAACCATTTTTTTCACGGAGACAGGCATTCAAGATGGAATTGCTGGAAGGACCACCCAACACATTACAGAGCAGAATAGCAGCAATACGCTTCTCTTTATCCGCAAGCGTGGGAGCCGGACCGCCATAGACACAATTTATTTGATGATTTCGCTTGGAAATATGTTTTTCAAACGGTACGCAAGGCTGATAGCTTTCAGTGGCATAAGAGCTTGAAGCCTCAATTGGAACAGGCTCAGTAGCCGACGGAACCCGCTCGGCCCATTGAGAAGAAAGACGACACACACATTTCTCCAACTCTTTTTCTTCCATGGCAGCCACCAGAGAGAGCACCATATTTTCGTAACGGAAATAACGGCGGTTATAGGAAAGCAAATCTTCCCGGGTAATACTTTTCAAAGAACGACTGGTCCCCAAAATCATACGCGAGAGAGGGTGCCCTTGAAAGAACATGGACTCGAAACGATCGTAAATATCATCCGAGGGCACATCTTTGTAAGATTGGATTTCATCCATAATCACGCCCCGTTCACAATCGATTTCCCGTTGCGGGAAAACAGGGTCCAAAGCCAGCTCCATCAACAGATCTGCCGCCTTACGCAAATCTCTCTTCAGCACAGTCGAATGCAAGACGATTTCCTCTTTGGTCGTAAAAGCATTCAGTTCACCTCCCAAACGATCCAAATAAGCATTGATGGCGCTGGAACGCTTGGACGAAGTGCCTTTGAAAAGCGTATGTTCCACAAAATGAGCCGTACCCTCCGGATAGAAACCCTCTTCCGCACGGGTACCGCCGCCTATGGTCAACGCACAATATGCCACCGAGGAAGATGCCCTTTTTCTGACCACATAACGCAAACCTTCCTTTGTTTTCCCCAGCAACACCTTAATTCTTTTGAAACATTAATTTTTGAATCTTGTACCCGTCCCCGCGGTTACTGACAAAGATGAAAACATCAAAATACTCACCCCCGGCCACCATTTTACCCACAGCACACTTCACAATGGAACGGGAAGCACCATGGTCTATGGTAAAACTCTCGGGGACATACTGTTCAAAGAAAGACGTCATCATCTGAAAAGCCTGTTTACGACTCATCACATATTCGTTGGAATCGATGGACAGTTCCACATTGTCAAAAAACCAAGCGGAAAGTTTCGCCGCGTCTCCCTCATACAGATATTTGGCAATGGGCACAAAAACGGCATCCGCATTGCCTTGAGCACCAGCCCTGAACAACACGAAAAACAACAGAACCAAGACGGTCCAAAGCCTTTTATTTCGATGAAGGAAACTCATTTTTGTTTGCAAATATAGAGTCATATTCTTAATTTTGCAAGTATATGAAGATAACACTGATTACTGTCGGAAAGACCGATGTCAAATGGGTGAAAGAGGGCCTTGATATCTATGTGTCAAGACTTGCAAGATATGTTCCTTTTACCATTGATGAACTGCCCCAATTAAAAAATGTGGCTGCTTTGTCGCAGGAACAGATTAAGGAAAAAGAGGGGCAAAATATCCTTGGACGCATCTCCAACAACGATTTTGTAGTATTATTGGACGACAAGGGAAAAGAAATGAGTTCTATGCAATGGGCCGGTCAATTGGAAGACTGGATGAGTCACAGCGGTAGAAACATCATCTTTATTGTCGGAGGCGCCTACGGCTTCAGCCAATCGGTGTACAAACGCGCCAATTATCTTCTGTCTCTTTCACGCATGACTTTTTCACACCAGATGGTACGCGTGATTTTTACCGAACAGCTCTATCGCGCCTTCAGCATATTGAAGGGAGAGCCCTACCATCACGAATAAGATAAGAACGTGCAGAAAAAGCCCCGCATATCATCTTTACAAAAGATTAATTATCAGGGAATTAAGAAATACCTTCTTCCCCTTGTCTTTATTACCCTTTCCCTGACATTCTTCGGTATTTCCGTCCTTGAGAACAGAAGAGCCTACGACATCAGCCAAGTTACGGAAAGCGTCACCCACACCATCACCCGTGCCTTGGAAGAATTGGACAAGCACGCACAGGAAGACGGACTTTTGGAAGATTTGCCGGAAGACATGCACATTTATCGTTACATGAACGATTCGCTGGTCTTCTGGAAAAATACCCTCCCCCTTATCAACGACCGCATCGACTCTCCGATTCACACCCGAAGACTTCGTCGTCATCACCACGGAGACATTCCCATACAGATTCAGGAAGGAGAATACCGTCTGTTGACTTTAGGCTCGGGTTGGTTTTTGGCTCGCCTATACCCCTCGACCAAAGGGATTACCACTTTGGCAGCCTTGTATATCTGCGACGCCAAAAGCGATGCGGTACAACGCCACGTTTCCAAAAGACTGCAACTCCCCCGCAACTGCTATATCTCTCCCATCCAACAAGATATCGGCTATCCCGTCAGCTACCATGGCAACACCCTGTTTTTCATCAACAGCAGCCCGCAACACAGCCACGCCTCTTTAAGCGACTCCCCTCACAAATGGCTCGGACTCATCTTCTTCGTGCTGTTCTTCATCTTTTTGCTTCGCTTGTACCGCCATTTCAACATGTGGCTGTTCACCCAGGGAGCCCTGCTTTTGTGTTACCTTGTATTCCTATCCTGGGGACAAAAAATAGACTCGGGAAGTTTATTTACGCCCTTAATCTATGCCGACGGAAAAATCCTCTCTTCTTTTGGAGCCTTGATGGGGCACAGCCTCTATATCCTGCTGATTATCATCAGTATCTTTATCATGAAGGAGAGGATTATCGAATGGAGCTGCAAAGAAGACAGACCGCACAGACGTATCATCAGTATCAGTGCATTGGGATTGGGAATTCTGGCCGCCGGCATTTATTTCTTCATCTGCTTTTACAGTTTCCTTCACAATTCAAGCGTTCCCATTCAGCTTGTTCAAATCGGCGCGGAATATAATTACCAGATTCTGCCCAACCTGCTGTTTACCATCCTTTTTGCCAGCCTTATTCTGCTTTTTGTCGTATTATCCGACCTGATTCGCCACGTAAAAGGTTCACAGCCCCATTACACCAACACACCTCGACTCATCCTCTTCTCTTTCCTATTTTCGTTAGGAATCAGCATCATCATGGGAAACATCAGCACACGCAAAGAGCAGGAAAGAACAGAAATGTGGTCAGAGCGCCTGTCTATGGGACGCGACGTTATGCTTGAAATGAAATTAAAGCAAATCGAAGCCGGCATCAAGAAAGACATCCAAAGAGAACGAAAAGGAAGAAGAAGGCAGAGAAACAATCAAATACGCGATTACGTCAATGAAATTTTCTTTTCCGACTTATCCACCAACTACGAATACAACATCACGGTTTACGATAGAGAAGAACAAATCAGTCGAGAAAATTCGCTGGATTTAATCAGCGGTTCCGCCATTTCACCCGGTTCACATTTTATCTGGAATTGCGACGAAAATGGCATTTTGCATTACAATGCCGCATTCCAATATCACAGCGGGAAAATACTGTTCATCTCCATCGAATCCTCATTGGGACGGGAAGACAAAAGTTTCAGACACCTTCTATCCTCCAACAGGAACGACGTCCATACGCCGGAAATTTATTCCTACGGAAAATACATAGACCAGAAACTGGTGGTATATAAAGGCGTTTTCCCTTACTCCACCCATTTGAGCGAACGAAGCAAAACCATGGTAAAGAAAAAAAGAAGGGTGCTTCGAAGCGATGGATGGATTCACTTTTTCAATGATACAGAAGAAGGAGAGGTCATCATCATTTCCCGAAAACAAGTAGGAATCCTGCCTATCTTGAGTGATATTTTCCAAAGAATGATGATTATCCTCATCATCTACCTGATAGCTTTCCGACACCATAATAAAAAGCCTCGGCTCAACACTTTCGCGCGTCGCATCAGCAGCACCGTCATCATGACCATTACCCTCTCATTGGCATGTGTGGTAACACTCAGCGTGCGCTATGTGATAGACTCCAACATAGAAGACAGCGAAAAGGTGGAATTTGAAAAAATCACGACGGTCCAGACGATTTTAGAGCAGAGATGTAAAAAGATTTCCTCGATCCATGAATTAAGGAAAGACGAGTTCATTGAAAAACTGGAAGAAGCCGCCATGATGACTGGCTGCGACATCAACCTGTTCACCCCGCAAGGAAAATTATTCCTGAGCACCAGTCCTATGGTCTTTGAGGACATGCGAGTAGGAGCAAGAATGGACGATGAAGCGTTCTACAATCTCTACCATTTAGACCATCGTTTCCATCAGCAACGAAAATCTTTTGAAAAACGTCAGTATTCGGTGCTCTACACCCCCATTTACAACCGATATGGAGAAAAAATATGCCTGGTAGCCGTTCCCATCCGTAGAAATTTCAACTTGATGGAATCTGCTATTCCTCATGCAAGCCTGCTCATTATCATTTCCTTCCTCCTGATTCTCATCATCCGCAGTCTGATTTATCGTTTCACCGAGAAAATTTTTGCGCCCCTCAACAAGATTGGAAAAAGAATGGGAAACAGCGATATCAGCGGACTGGAACATATTGAATATAGCGGAAATGATGAAATTGCCGCGCTGATTGACGCCTACAACCATATGGTGGATGTCATCAAGAGCAGCGCCAAAGTGATGGCCAGCAAAGAGCGCGACAAAGCGTGGAGCGAAATGGCGCGACAGGTCGCCCACGAAATCAAAAACCCGCTCACGCCTATCAAATTGGACCTGCAACGCTTGATTCGCATGAAAGAGAAAGGGAATCAAGAGTGGGGAACCCGTTTTGATGAACTCTCACGCATTATTTTGGAAAATATCGACATCCTGACAGAGACCGCCAATGACTTTTCCTCTTTTGCCAAACTCTACACACAAGAACCTGTTGAGTTTGACTTGGATCAGACCTTAAGCGACCAGATATCCCTTTTTGACAACAAAGAGAAGATTAAAATCTCCTATATCGGTTTGAAAGAGACCATGATTCATGGCCCGAAACCTCAGCTGATTCGTGTGTTTGTCAATCTCATTACCAATAGTATCCAATCCATTGAAAATGCAGGAATCGAAGAGGGACGCATCATGGTCTGCCTGCGAAAAGGACAGGAAGATGGTTCGTTGGAAATCACGGTCGAGGATAATGGACCGGGCGTAGCGGAAGAAAACATTGAAAAATTGTTTACGCCAAACTTCACCACCAAGACCGGTGGAGCGGGCATCGGTCTGGCTATGTGCCGCAACATTCTGCAAATGTGCGATGGCAGCATACGATACAGCCGTTCATTCAGTCTGGGCGGAGCGTGTTTCACCATAGAATTACCACAGAAATGAGTGCTCACAACTATATGTTCCCCACCTCCGTCAAAGAGGTAGAAAAATTGGGATGGGATAGCATAGATATTATCTTCATCACGGGAGATGCCTTTGTGGACCACCCCTCGTTTGGAACAGCCTGTATCGCGCGTTATCTTCAAAAATATGGTTATCGTATCGCCATCGTGCCTCAACCGGGATGGAAAGATGATTTACGGGATTTTCGGAAATTGGGACGCCCGCGTCTCTACTTTGCCGTCAATGCCGGAGCGATGGATTCCATGGTCAATCACTACACGGCGGCCAAACGTATGCGCCACGATGATGCCTACACCCCGGAAGGACGTTTCGGCGCCCGCCCTGACCGCGCGGTAAGCGTCTATACCCAAGCCTTGAAAAAATTATGGCCCGATGTGCCTGTGGTTATCGGAGGCGTTGAGGCTTCATTACGACGACTCACCCACTACGATTATTGGGATGACAAACTCCACCCGTCCATTTTGTGCGAGAGCGGTGCAGATTGGCTTTGCTATGGTATGGGAGAGCGCACCATGCTCTCTTTGACGCGCGCCATCGAGAAATCCTGGTCGCACAGACAAATGGAAAGCTTGCCTCAAATCGCTTTTTACCGAGAAGGCAACATTCCGCAGAGCTTGCAGGATAAAGCCCGAATTCTTCATTCATTTGAACGTTGTCAGGATGATAAAAGAGCTTTTGCCGAGAACTTTCACCATATTGAACTGAATGCCAATAGCGCGCAGAGCGACATCTTGATTGAAGCGGTAGGAAACGGATATGTGCGTATCAATCCCCCTCTTCCTCCGGCCAGCACCGAAGAAATGGATTCATTCTGGGATTTGCCCTTTACGCGGCAGCCTCATCCACGCTATAAGGACAAACGCATCCCTGCCTTTGATATGATTAAAGACAGCATCATCACCCACCGAGGCTGTTTTGGAGGATGTAATTTCTGCACCATTGCCGCCCACCAAGGAAAATCCATTCGCTCGCGTTCGGAAGAGTCCATCTTGAAGGAAGTGAAGATTTTGGCCTCGCAGCCCTCTTTCCATGGCAACATTTCTGATTTGGGCGCTCCTACTGCCAATATGTATGGCATGAAAGGGAGGGATGAAGAACGCTGTCAAAAATGCCGCCGTAAATCCTGCCTTTTCCCCTCCCGTTGCAACAATCTGGAAGTCAGTCACGAACGCCTGCTCGAACTATACCGCAAAGTGTGTTCTACCAAAGGGATACGCCACGCTTATATCGGCAGCGGTGTGCGTTATGACCTGTTTTTGGACAAGGATGGTTTTCTCGACAATAGCGGAAAGAAGTACCTGAAAGCCTTGATGCTGGAACATTGTTCCGGCCGTCTGAAAGTGGCCCCCGAGCATACGGAAGACAAGGTTCTGAAAGCCATGGCCAAGCCCTCATTCCAACTTTTTGAGCGACTCCGAAAAGAATTTGACAGCATCAACCAATCACAAGGAACCCACGTCGGATTGGTCCCCTATTTTATTTCTTCTCACCCCGGCTGCCGCATGAACGACATGAAAGCCCTGGCTTCACATCCCGCCCTGAAAGGAATATGGATGGACCAGGTGCAAGACTTTATGCCTACCCCCATGACGGCCTCTTCCGTCATGTATTACAGCGGACTGACTCCTGACGCCCGTTTGGAGGAAATTTTCACAGAGCGCAATCCGGACAAGAAGAAAGCGCAAAAAGAATTTTTCTTCAAAAGAAAATAGCCACCCTTTTGAAAGGATGGCTTGACTTTAGCGGCTTTCCGGATCGACCCGGGACACCCTCACGCCCAAGAAATAGAGAATTCCGTCCAACCCGGATACAGAAATCGACTGTTCGGCATTGGCCTTGACTTTGGGTTTGGCGTGGTAAGCGATACCCAGACCGGCTGTATTGATCATGGGCAAATCGTTGGCTCCGTCACCCACCGCCACCGTTTGGGCGATATTGATATTCTCTACCTGACAAAGAAGTCTGAGCAGCTCTGCTTTTCTACGCCCATCGACGACATCGCCTATATAGCGTCCGGTCAATTTTCCATCCTCTACCTCCAATTCGTTGGCATAGACATAATCAAAGCCGAATTTCTGCTGGAGGTATTTACCGAAATAGGTAAATCCACCGGAAAGAATGGCTGTCTTATAACCCACCATTTTAAGCACCTTCATCATGCGTTCCAAGCCCTCGTTGAACGGCATATTTTCGGCAATTTCCTTCATGCAACTGACATCCAGTCCTTTGAGCAAGGCCACTCTGCGGGTGAAACTCTCCACAAAATCAATCTCACCGCGCATCGCACTTTCTGTGATAGCACGCACCTGCTCACCCACGCCGGCTCTCTCGGCCAATTCGTCGATACACTCGGTACCGATCAGCGTCGAATCCATATCAAAGCAAATCAAACGACGGCTTCTTCGGTAAATATCATCTTTTTGGAAAGAGACATCCAGACCGGCACGAGACATTTTCATAAAGGCTGCCTGCACTTGCGCACGACCTTCATCTGACAAATCGCCACGTACGGACAGTTCGATACAGGAAAGCATCTTTCTCTCCTCTTCAAGAATGGGAACACGACCCGTCAGACGCTTGATGGCATCGATATTAAATCCTTGATCATAAAGAACTTTGGTCACGTCGGCAATTTTTTGAGCATCAATGCTTCGTCCCAATAGCGTGACGATATAACGATCTTTTCCCTGACGTCCGACCCAATAATTATATTCCTCTTCGGAAACCGGTTTGAATCGAATATGGACACCCAAAGAAGATGCCTTAAAAAGCAATTCCTTCATAATCAGACCTGAACGGTCCTGGTCGGTAAGAAACAAGATACCAAAAGTCAATGACTCATGGATATTCGCCTGACCGATATCCAATACAAAGGCATTGTGTTTTGCCAAAATTGAAGTCAAGGCTGAGGTCAGACCGGGCTTGTCGGCACCATAGATATTGACCTGAATGATTTCCAAATTCTTATTGTCCATATTCGTAAATAGTAAGGCTTTCTGCAAAGGTAGGAAAGATTTTAATATTTCGTATCTGAAAGAGGCTTTGCCTGATACACCACATCGACCCGCTCATCCCACGGATCTTGCGGAATTTGCTCGCAGAGTTGAAAAGGGAAAGCGACCGACACTTTCACGGCACGGGTCAGTTGCGGAATCAAGCGGTCATAATAGCCTTTCCCTCGTCCCATTCTCTGCCCGTCGGGCGTAAAGGCAAGGCCGGGTACTACGGCAAAATCCACGTCTTGCGGCGTCCATTCTTCACACAGAGCATTGGGCTCCAACACGCCTTGATAGCCATTTTGCAGGGCATTGGGAGCATATCGTCTGAGAATGAGCGTATCTCCACATACCACAGGAAGAAGAATTTGTTTTTTATCGGCCCAGCGAGCGATAAATGTTTCGGTCGGCACCTCATCGGGAAGGGCGGAATACAATAAGATGGTATGGGCCTGAATGTAAGCAGGATGCTGCTGCACCTGTTCCCACAACGAAGCGGCCCACTCCTGCAGCAACTCTTGGGGCGTTTCCAAAAAGAAATGCGCCCTCTTCAGACGCATCTCCCTACGAAAATCCTTTTTTACTTTTTCCATACGAGCAGTCTATATAAATTGCCACCCAGGGTGTTTCCCAAAATCAAGGCCACAAATAGCACCAAAATGGCAACGGCATTTTCGCCGAGGAAAGTCCAGGGCGCTGTCAGGTAGTAAAAAGTGTCCGCAATACAGTGGGGAAAGCCGCACATGATAAACAAAGGCACACCCAAAATCAAGGGCAACCATTTTCCTTGACGGGCAAAATTGACAGCGGTTGTCATAATAAAACCACAACCGATGGCAAGCAGACCACTACGGACAATTCCATTCATTTCCATTGTTCCGACAACTGAAGGAGCCAGACGGGACTGCAAAATTGCCAAAGCTTTCGCCTCCAACCCAAAGGTTGAAATTTTTGCCAAGAGGGCCATCAAAAGACAACCTACCATATTGCCCAAAATGATAGGAAGCAGATTAAACAGGTCCTGACGGGTCTTAAAAAATCCCATAGCCCCTGTATATAGTTTCAACTGATAATTCACCACCGTCGCCAAGCCGAATGCAAAAAGAACAGCACCCGCCAGACCGCCTAGGGCCAAATAGCCAAAACCGGCAATTCCTATGGTAAAACCCGCTAAAATACCCAAGCGGAAAATTTCAAAAAACTGCTTCATATACTTTGTGTTAGCTTAGATTTCACCCTCTAAACAAGGGCTCCCCACAAAGATAAGAAAAATCTTATAAACTCTTATCCTGATTTTTCAAATAAAGCAAAGCCGCTTGAGCGCAAGCACAACCAAAGACAAAGGGAATATAGGAAATTGACCCCACCTGGGATTTCTTGTTTCTCTCCTCTGCCTCCACTATGCTGGAACGCTCCGGCAATTCCTCGCTGAACACCACAGGAAAGCCTTTGCTGATACCCATTTTTTTAAGGCGTTTCCTGACAATGAAAGCCAAAGGACAATTGAAAGAACGGGAGAGGTCGGCAATACGGATTTTGGTCACGTCAAACTTTGCGCCCGCCCCCATCGAGCTCACCAACGGAATTTTATTCTCTACACAATAGCGAATCAAGGACAGTTTGGGAGAAAGCGTATCAATCGCATCAATTAAAAAATCTATTTCAGCCGCATAGGGAGCCAATGTTTCTTCCACTTTATCCGCCTCCAGATATTGCTCGATACAGACAATCTCAATCTCGGGATTGATATCTTTCAGACGTTGCGAAAGCACCGCACATTTGGACTGTCCGAGGGTAGAAGTCAGGGCGATAATCTGACGGTTGCGATTGCTGTCGCTGACCGTATCGGCATCCAGCAAAATCAACTTGCCGACTCCGGCCCTGGCAACCATTTCAGCCGCAGCCCCGCCAACGCCTCCCACGCCGATGATGGCAACCGTGGACTCCTTCAAACGAGCCACAAACTCCGGCCCGAAGAGCAATTCTTCTCTTTCCAACCAAGACATAGACTACAAACCTTTGGATTTACCTTCTTCCCAGATGACATCCATTTCTGCCAAAGTCATATCGCGTAAATCGCGTCCCTTTTGAATGGTATGCTCCTCCAAGTAGCCGAAACGACGGCGAAATTTATCACAAGCCTTATTGAGAGCCGTGTCGGGATTGATACCGTAAAGTCGGCAAGCATTGATGACCGCAAAAAACAAATCCCCGAATTCCTCCTCTTCATGCACAGGGTCCTCTTCCCCACAAGCCTCGATAATTTCAGACAACTCTTCCTGCACTTTTTCCCACACATCTTCCTTTTTCTCCCAATCAAAACCCACTCCGCGTGCTTTATCCTGCATGGCATAGGCCTTCAAAATCGGCGGCATGGCATCCGGCACACCGGAAAGCACGGTCTTATTGCCGTCTTTCTCTTTGGATTTCAGCATTTCCCAAGCAATGGAAACCTCCTCGGGAGTCAAGGTCGAAACCTCCCCCTCTTTCGGAAATTTGCCATTCGGAAAAACATGAGGATGACGATACAACATCTTTTCACAGAGTGCTTTCATCACATCACCTACATCCCATCGACCTTCCTCCTGTGCGATATGGGAATAAAAGACAATATGAAGCAACAAATCGCCCAATTCCTTGCGCACATCCTTGTCCGAACCCTTCAAAATCGCATCGCTCAACTCATAGACTTCTTCCAAAGACATGGTCCTGAGACTCTCGAAGGTCTGGGCGGCATTCCAACTACAACGTTCCCTCAACAGGTCCATAATATCCAAAACCTGTGAGAACAAAGCTAATTTTTCCTCTTTCGTATTCATAACAAGGCAAAAATACAAAAAATCTTCTTATCTTTGGAAGATATTTTGACCTAACAAAAAATGAACGCAATAAATTTTATATCAGCGGATGAGGCGGTAAGCCATCTTTCTTCTCACGGACACATCCACTTGAGCAGTGTTGCCAGTGTTCCTCATGTTTTGATTGAGGCGTTGTGCCGTAGAGCCGACAGGGGCGAAATCGAAGATTTACACTTCCACCATTTTCACACAGAAGGTCCTGCGCCTTATAGTGAACCCCGCTACGAAGGCATTTTCTTCGAGCAAGGTTTCTTTGTGGGCCCCAATGTGCGCGCCAACGTCAATAGCGGTTATGCCGACTACCTGCCCGTTCATTTGAGCGATGCCCCCAAATTGTATCGCAGAGGTATCATCAAACTACACGCCGCCCTGATTCAAGTATCTTATCCGGACGAGAACGGATATGTATCGTTGGGTACCTCCGTTGATTGTTCCATTCCTGCCATCGAGACGGCCGACATTGTTATCGCCGTGGTCAATCGCAACGTGCCCTTTGCCTATGGCGACTTGGTACACATCAGCCAGATTGATTATTTCGTACAGGACGACACGCCTCTTTTCACCGCCGCCTACAAGACACCGACAGAGATTGAAGAGAGAATCGGTCGTTATTGCGCCGAACTGGTCGAAGACGGAGCCTGCCTACAAATGGGAATCGGCGCTCTCCCGAATGCAGTTGCCGCCCAACTTACCGGTCACAAAGACTTGGGCTTGCATACCGAAATGTTCGCTGACGGTGCGCTCGCACTGATTAAAAAAGGCGTTATCAATGGTCGTTGCAAAAATATAGACCAAGGCAAGATCGTTGCCTCTTTCCTATTGGGCTCAGACGAAGTATATTCTTTCCTGGACCACAATCCCGACGTCTTGATGAAGGATATCGCTTACACCAACGATCCCTACAACATTGCCCGCAACAGCAAAGTGACCGCCATCAATTCCGCTACTGAAGTGGATTTTACCGGCCAGATTTGCGCTGACTCCATCGGCACACGCATTTTCTCCGGTACCGGCGGACAAGTGGACTTCGTACGCGGTGCCTTCTTGTCGGAAGGGGGTAAATCCATTACCGCTTTTGCTTCCCGCACCAATAAAGGGAAAAATAAAATCGTAGCGACGTTGGCAGAGGGCGCAGGCGTTGTCACCCCTCGTTCCGACGCCCATTGGGTCGTAACCGAATGGGGTGCTGTCGATTTGACAGGCCGCTCATTGCAGGAACGCGCTAAATTGATGATTAGCATCGCCCACCCTGACGACAGAGAAATGTTGGATGAGCAAGCTTTCAAGCGCTTCGGCCCTCACTATCATAATTTCAGCATCTAATTATGAAAAAAATCGTACTCTTTTTGTCTTGTATTCTGGCTCTGGCATCTTGCAGAACCTACGAGAAAATTAATTATCTTCAAGATTTACAGACAGATAGCCGTGAAAAAATAGAAAATTTCAGCGGTATTCAGATTCAGCCCGGAGACATGATTTCCATTGTGATATCCTGCCGCAATCCGGAGTTGGCTACCATGTTCAACCTCCCCGTCATCAGTTACCAGGCCGGTAGTGAATTTTCCGACATGGGCGTCAGCCAGCGACTGTTGGGATACAATGTCGGACTGGACGGTACGATTGATTTTCCCGTGCTGGGCAAACTGAACGTCAAAGGAATGAGCCGTCAGGAACTTTCCGAGTTTATCAAAACCAAAATCGTGGAGAGCGAACTGCTGAAAGACCCCGTAGTCACCGTACAATTCCTCAACTTCAAGGTGGCGGTGCTGGGTGAGGTAAACAAGCCGGGCTCATACGAAATCACCGGCGACAAACTCACCATTTTCGACGCCATCAGCATGGCGCAGGATTTGAGCATATTCGGACGAAGAGACAGGGTATTTGTCATTCGCGAACAGGATTCCGAGCGCAATATCTACCAATTGGATTTGCGCAGTGTGGAACTTTTCAAATCTCCTGCTTATTACCTCAAACAAAACGACGTGGTGTATGTTGAGCCCAACCGCGCGAAAGCCGACCAGTCTACCACCAACGAGAACACCATGAAAAGCACGAGCCTGTGGGTAAGTGTCGGTTCTTTCCTGGTGACCATCGCGACTCTTATCATCAACATTCCGGGCATCATACGTTAATTTTTTGACAAGCGACTATGGATCAGTACCAAAATAACAACGATTACCAAAACAACGAAAGCAATTTGAGTTTCAAAGATTTGCTTACATACGCCTGGGGCATCAAATGGTGGTGCCTGTTGAGCGTAGTAGCATGCCTGTTGCTTGCCGGCCTCTACATTTACCGCCACCCGGCCACCTACACCCGCACGGCGAAAATCATTGTGGATGAAAACGGACAGAGTTCCGCTTTGAAGGATATTACCTCATTCAGCAACACCCTGTATAGAAGAAGTACTTTCACCAGCGGGGTCAATGTCTATAATGAAGTAGAAGCCTTGGCTTCACCCGACCTGATGGAATATGTCATCTGCCAATTGGGTTTAGAGACCGAATACTATGAGAAACAGTTGCTCCGTGAAATTCCCTTAGACAGCAAAAAGCCTTTTCAGATGGAGTTGATTGAAAGCGATGTGCGAGGCAGTTTCTCTATGACGGTACGTAAAACCGGCGAGGATAGTTTCATTTTGGACAAATTCAAAATCAACGGAAAGAAATTTGATTGTAGCGCTGTAGAGGGGCATTTCAGAGATACCATTCAGACCGGCATCGGTAGTTTGATTCTCTATGGGACAGACGAGTTGAAAGACTGGAAAAACGACATTGTCATCCAGTGGTGCAACGCCCACATCCGCGCCAAATCCTTCAGCAAACGATTGGGTGCCAATGTGGCGGACAAACGCAACTCCGTGGTCGTCCTCACCTTCCGTGATGTTCATGCCAAAAAAGCGGAAAACGTGCTCGCATCTTTGATTGACAGCTACAACAACCAATGGATTGAAAATGCCAACAAGACGGCAAACAACACCAGCAAATTCATTGACGACCGTCTGATTGTCATTGAAAGGGAGTTGGGAGAAATCGAAAACGCCCTCAAGGCGTTCAAAGAAGAGCACAAAATCACCGACTTGCAAAATGAGGCACAGCTCTATATCAAGCAAGTAGGAGAATATGCCGAAAAGTCATTTGAAGCCAACAATCAGCTCAGCATCGCCCGCTATTTGAGAGATTATGTGGCAGACCCTGCCAATGAAGCTGAACTGATTCCCTCCAATCTGGGATTACAAAGTATCAGCGCTGAGTCGCAGATTGCCGAATACAACAAAATTCTCTTGAACAGAGATATGCTTCGCCGCAACAGTAGCGAGAACAACCCCTTGATTATTGACCTGAATGAGAGTCTGGCTGCCATCCGCACGTCTGTCATCCGTTCTATGGACAATCTCATCAGCCAATATACCATTGCGGCAGACAAAATCAAAGCACAGGAAAGCAAGTTGCTTTCAAGAATTGCCGGCAATACGGGAGAAGAATTGCAGCTTTTGAGCATTCAGAGACAGCAGAAAGTCAAAGAATCCCTCTATATCTATCTGCTCCAGAAGAGAGAAGAAAACGAATTGGCATCCATGGTCAATGTGGCCAATACCCGCATCATTCAAGCACCGACCGGAGGAAACGCCTCATCACGCAGCAGTTTTATCATCCTGCTCGCTTTCATCATGGGTATCTGTGCACCTATCGGCATCCTTATTATATGGAGAAACATTGACAATAAGGTACGCAGCAGAGAGGACCTCAAAGGCGTAACCATTCCTTTCCTTGCTGAAATCCCCTTGATGAAAGGCGAAGAACAAAACAGACAGGTCATCGTGAAAGCCGACAGCCGTGACACCATGAACGAGGCTTACCGCGTCTTGAGGACCAACTTGGATTTGATGGCTGGAAGAGATCACAAAATCTTCCTCTTCACCTCCTTTGTACCCGGCTCTGGAAAGACCTTCTCCATTATGAATGTAGCACAGAGTATGGCCATCAAAGGCGCCAAGACCTTGCTCGTCGATTTGGATTTGAGAAAGGGTTCTTTGAGTGCGGCCATTCAGTCCAGCGACCGAGGCGTATCCACCTTCCTCAACGGCAAAGACAACAAACTCAGCGAATTGATTTTAAGCATTGACAGTCAATTGGATTTGCTCCCTGCCGGTAATTTGCCTCCCAACCCTGCCGAGCTCCTTTTGTCCGACAAATTTGAGAAATTGGTCCAGGTATTGAGAGAGAAATACGATTACATTTTCTTTGATTGTCCTCCCATTGATATTGTTGCGGACACCTCCATCATTGCCCGTCAGACTGATATTACCATTTTCACCTTGCGTGCCGGTATGTTTGAGAAACAGGATTTGCCTTACATTGAATCCCTCTACCGTCAGGCTAAATATCCTCACATGGCCCTTATCCTCAACGGTACGGACAGCCACCACACCCGCTACGGTGGATATGGTTACTATTACGAAAGTTACAACAAGCAAGGAAAGAAAAAATCGCGTAAGAAATAAGCCATGTTCTTCTTCTCCAAGAAATACAGTATTGCGGAAATCGGCCTGTTAGAGGGCGGAACAGATTGCCACAGTCACCTGCTATGGGGTGTAGACGATGGGGTGCACACGGCTGAGGATGCGCTAAGTTGCCTGCAACTGATGGAGCAACAAGGATTGAAGACGCAATGGTTTACTCCTCACATCATGGAAGACGTGCCGAACAAAGTAGAACACTTAAAAACACGTTTTGCTGAATTTGAGGAGCAATATGCCCGTGAAGAATCCCCCACCGGACACAAGATTCAATTGCATTTGGGAGCCGAATATATGATGGACGGACTCTTTACGGAACTTTTATCCCAAGGAGAACCCTTGCTGACCACCTACGACAAAGAAACCCTGCTCGTAGAGACCAGCACCATTTTTCCTCCGCTCAATATGGACAGCATCCTGGAACAAATCAAAGCCAAAGGATACCGTCCTATGTTGGCACATCCCGAGCGATATCTCTATATGAAAAAAGAGGACTATAAAGCCCTCTACTATAAAGGAACCCTCTTCCAACTCAATCTTGCATCCCTAACGGGAGCCTACGGACCAATGGAAAGAGACAAGGCGAAGTGGCTGTTAGAAAATAATATGTATTATATCTATGGTACAGACACACACCGCCTGAGTCAATTAAAATCCATATCTCAAAGCAAATGTCTGCGATCAAAAACCGCAGACCTGCTTCTTAATTTGAAAGCGTAAAGTTCCTACGACAACTTATCCAATGGTTCATCAGATAATTTATCCGATGAACCATTTGCTTTTCGGAATGAACGAAAGTAATTTGGTATTCAGATAGCACGACGCAAAGGTACATACTGCGATGGCCGGAATAGCGGCTACGGTAGGAAGCGCGAGAGTATCTTTGAAAAGCCCTACCCACACACCGAGCCAAAGCAGGTGCATCAAGTACATACCATAAGAGAGTTTGGACATATCGGTCAGCCATTTCGGAGCCTCTTTCTGTTCGATGCAAGTAAACATCAAGAAAGCACCCGCGGTCAGCGCCACGCAGTTGATGGTACAGAAAGCCCAACCGAGTTCAATCACAGGTGTAGAGTGGGTCACGCCGGGAACGGCTTGAATATAGAAAGAATAGATAGTTATCGCCGCACCCACGAGCATGGCCGCCAAGCCTACCCAAAATCTTTTTGTCCGGTTCCAATCCAAATGCACACGGATATAGTGCGCCAATACCACATAGCCCAGATAACCGGCGAAGTTCCAGAGCATATGATATTCATTCCAGAAACATTGTCCCCAGACCTCACCAAACCATCGGTTCAGGTAAGGAATACAGGTAGAAATCAAAAAGAGCAGGATAAAGAATCTCTCTTCCTTGGCACTGGCTTTTTCCAACCACGGGGAAATCATGGGCGTAAACAGATAGACACCAAAAAGTGGATACATAAACCACAAATGTCCGGCCAGTGAAGGGAAATTCAAGGGCAGACGCGAAAGGTCCGTCAGCGCTGTCGCCTTGTCAATCTGTCCCCAAAGCAGGGGCAAAGTGCTGTAAATCACCATGAAAAACAACATCGGCGGGAGTATGCGTTTGAAACGGCTGCGATAAAACTGCCAAGCCGTCTGCTCTTTTT
>CAJGBW010000023.1 GCA_904501835.1 uncultured Bacteroidales bacterium | reverse complement strand
GTACCACCACCGGCAATGCCGACAAACCAGTTGTCCTTGAAAGGATTCAAGACATATTCATAGCTGTCGGGAGCATCTTTATAAGAAGTCCAATAGTTCTTGCCAAAGTCGTAAGTTACACCCAAAAGGGCTGAAGTCGCCAAAGCACCATTAGAATAAGGAGTGTTAATTTTGGGAGTACGAGCGCGCAGGAAAGTCGCTTTCAAATCCAAGAAGGCTTTCAAACGGTTGGACAAACGGAAGGAGTTGATAAGACCCGCACCCACGGCATATTCACGTTTGTAGGTAGCACCATCCTTATAATAAGAGTGGAACACACCAAACTGAGAATAAGGAATGATTGACCAGAAACGGTTGGCGTCATAAGGAGTAAAGCTATCATTCATATTCCACAGGAAATCCAAGTGCGTATAATGATACTTCATTTCCACCTTATACAAAGTCTCTTCCCCTCTTACAAAGTGAGTCGGAGTCAAGTTGCCACGATCATTCCTAACCAGCTCGGACATTTCCATTCCCTGGATACCCAAACGCAAACCGAAAGAAGGAGTAATCCATTTTCCGATATTCAAATCCACCACAGGAGTAAATCCTGCACGGCTGATATGATCCTCGGTCAACATATTCACACCACCACCCAAGCTCAGGAAGATATTGTCAAAGAACTTATTATCCAACAAAGGAGCAGGGCCGGTAGGCAATTTCTTATTCAATGCGGTCTGATAGCCCGTCAATCTGAACTGGGAGGCAGGAATCCAATTTCTTGCGCCACCGATATGATAGGCAAGACCGGCCAGCACGCTGCCCTTATAGCCAAATTCACGACCACGACCCAAATTGCGACCATTCAAGATAGTGGCACGCAAATCCACATAGAAGGAAAGTTCGGGGGTAACTTGCAAGTCGTTAATCAAACCGAAACCAGCCGCATAGCCATCAGAATAGAGCTTTCTCTCCGTAGTCTTCACATTGTAGAAGCCGGTGTGATAATAAGGAATCAAAGACCAGATTCTATTGTAAGCACGGGGATAAATCAAGTTGGTCATATCCCAAAGGACGTCTGCGTGGAAATAATCCGAACGCGCCTCCAGAATATATTTCTCCACACCACGCAAATCACCCGTATTCACGGCCAGAACCTCTCTGGGATTGTCAAGCCACTCGCTGATTCCGCCACCTTGATAACCCAAACGCACACCAAAATCGGGCGAGAACCATTTACCGAGCGCAATATCGAAAGCCGCGGCAGGTCTGAGATTAGGACCGAAAGAGAAGCCATCCTCATACAACAAATTAGCTCCACCACCCACACTGACAAAGATATTGTCTTTCCAACGGCCCAGAACAGGCTGTGTCGTCGTAGTGGTATCAGCATGACTCTTCCAGAAATTAACTTTGCCCAAATCGATTTCAACACCCAACAAGGCATTGGCAGAAATCGCAGAACCCGGCGCTTTTCTACGAATCAAATCGTTGTGGATAAATGTCGTTCTCAAATCCACGAACAAGCTGGCACGGGGGCCGACCTGGAATGAATTGATAATACCGGCACCCAACACATATTCACGATTATACGAAGCACCACTCTGCAAGAACGCACGCATAACACCCATGTGGGTATAAGGAATCAGACTCCAGACACGATAACGGTCGTAAGAGAAAGTATTGAGGGCATCCCACAAGAAATCAGCGTGAACATAACCATAGTTCAACGAGTTGATATAGTAGGATTTGCCATGTTTGTTTGTCTTGATGGAAGGAGAAAGCGCCGCTCTATGGTCATAGGAGCGGGTTTTCATATTATAACCCTGGTAACCGATACGGATAGCCGTCCAAGGAGTCACCCATTTACCGAAGGTCAAATCCAAGGCCGGAGTAACACCGGCAGCACCCAAGTCAGAACCGGTTTCCCAAAGCAAGGTACCACCACCGGAAACGGTAAGGAACCAATTGTCTTTCATGCGACCTGCCACATGAGGACGGGGACCTGTAGGTACTCTCTCCTCATAGACATTTTCAAACATCTTGGACTGGGGGAAGGTCTGACGGCCAATCTTGTACGCCAAACCGGCGAAAGCAGTACCGGCGAAAGCAGAACTGCGATCTTTGCCGACCGACTCACCTTTCAGCACCATGGCACGGGCATCGATCACGAAATCCAACTTATCAATCAATTTGATGTTGGTATAAAGTCCCAGACCACCGCCGATGCCGTTTTTATCAAACTCCTGACCGGTCGGACGGATATTCAAATATCCCATGTGGGCGTACAAAGCCACACCGAGGGGACGGTTGTCTTTCACCACAAAAGTATTGAGCACATCCCACAAAATATCTGCGTGGAGATAACTGTAGTCCATTTTGCTCAAGTACATAGGCTCATCCTTGTAGATTGCGGCAATGTTGGACATACCATGGCGAGCCTCTTTAATCCACTCGGAGAGCATACCGCCCTGATAACCGATTCTACCTCCGAAATAAGGAGAGAACCACTTACCCAAAGAAGCATCGAAAGAACCCGTTACATTTCCATTTCCACCTTTCACCTGATTGCCCTCTGTCAAGACAGAAACACCGCCCATCGCACTGAGGAACATATTATCAAAGAAAGGATTGTGAACCAAAGTCAAGTCATTGCGGCGTCCCACATCTGCCGTCCACCAGCTCTTACCTATATTATATGTAAGACCGGCATTGGCCGTCGCCGTGAAAGCACCACCCGTGTAAGGACGTTTGAGGTTGCGGCCATTGACAAAAGTGGCACGCAAATCCAAGAACATACGGAAAGCATCGCTTAAACGGATGGAGTTAATCACACCAAGTCCCGCAGCGAACTCTCTCTTGAAGGTCTGTCCATCCATATGATACGAATGGAACACACCCATATTAATATAAGGTATAAAGTCAAAAGAACGGTCACGGGTATATCCCGCAACGGTGTTGGAGAAATTCCAAAGGAAGTCTGCATGGGTGTAGCCATAACGAATGGAAGCCTCATAGACATTCATTCCTTTGAACACAACGGGGGTTGTCAGACGAGAACGATTCTCTTTTACGTATTCGGACAAAATACCGCCTTGGTATCCGATACGAAGACCGAACCAGGGTGAGAACCACTTACCTACCGACACATCAAAATTACCCTTCACCTTGCCATTGAAGAAACCTTGATTGTCCTCGGTCAGCATAGAAGCGCCCGCACCCGCATTCACAAAGACATTCTCCCACAATTTATTCACCTTATACTTCTTCTCTTGCGCGTGGGCAAGGGTCGCAGAGAAGATCAGCACCGCTGAAAGCAGCACTACCTTTAATATATTATTGAATAGTTTCATCGTAATCAATCACTCCTAAAAGTCAAACGGGATTTCTTCTTGGGCGTTCAAGCCATAAGTCTTAATCAAAACTGAAATCTCAGGGTCCATATTTCCTCGATTCTTATACGTCGGATTCTGACGACAAGCATCCAGATAACATTGTACAGCTTCTTTATTGTCGCCCTGTCTTGAATAAACAAGCGCCAACAAGTAATTTACTTCGGGAGTCTTGGGCAAATTCTCAAGAATACCCAGCGCGCTCAAATTGCGGTCCAACGCCACATAACAAACCGCGAGGTTGTAATCATCGGGATAGCCTCTGAGAATCTGAATGGCATTATCATAGTCTCTATCCTTCAAATACTCCAGACCTTTCTTGTACATGGTATCCAACTCGGTCGTTACCACCGTATCCTTCACCATACCTTTACGATGGAGATGGAAATTGAAGTTCACCGTACGCAACTTCGGATAGAGATTGTCCTTCACATAAGGATAGAAATGTTTGGCTCTCAAAGTCCTTTCACGGGCATCCCAATCACTGACACTCAAAACCTCATCTTCATAGAGTTTCTTATCCTCATCGGAAAGCGTAGAGTCTTTCGCCATGAGTTCATTCAGATAAGGCCAGTTCTCCGCCAAAGAACGAGAACGGAAACGAATCTTCAAAATGGCGCGATCCTTATGAATGTTACCGAACTCATCCACAGAGAAACCACGATTGGCATTCAAAGAATCCACCACGTGATTCATATAGCTGTCGAAATAGTTAGATACAGACTGGGAACGTTTGCGGGAAAGCATATCGTTGGCCATCTTGCTACCCTCGGGCGAACAGTTGGCGGTTACCACCACGCTATCCAAATCAAAATCTTTGTTTTGAAGAACACTGAAAAGCGTTGAGCGAATGCTCTTGATTACTTCTGCATTCTGGCTAAAACGGGGATCCACATCGTATTTACCCACCTTGAAGTCGATATTGAACGAGTTGTTCGCCTCTGCACGACGGTAGATAATCTTGTGCAAATAGCGGTCCTGCTGTTTGTAAAGCTGTGCCGCGGAACTGATGTTGTACTCCAAAGAGTCGGTACGAGGCACGCTGTAGATTTTCTTGCCATTGTGATCGTAGAGAGTACCCGCCACATAAATCAGCGCCTTTTTAAGCTTGGGGCGAGTCGCAATGGTCTCCACATAATCACAGATAAAATTACCATCCTCGGCACGAACGACCGAATCCACTCTTACGCCGTCCAGATTTCGAGGGTCGCGCATAACGCCCGCTTTCGCTTGTTTGCGTTTGAGTTTGCGAAGAGCCGCATGATTGCTGTAATGATCGATGGCTTCCTGACCGGTCAAGCGATACCAGTTCTCCAACTCCTCGATAATCTTCGTAGAATCAGCCGCCGTATAGACGTAATTGGTGTCGTATTTCAAACGGTAAATCTCGGGCATATTACGCTCCATGAACACCTCCAAGGCATGTCCCCCTTTGAAACGGGAAGAATCAGAAACGCTCTTGAGCAATTTCTCATACAACTCATAGCTGCGAAGCTGACGAACACGGAAAACCTCGCCGGTAATCGTGATTTTTTCGAGTTCTTTGAAGTCCAACACGGTGCCTTGGTCAGAAATCAAATACAACTCGGGAACCAACTGCATCTGCCATTGGTTATCGAGCAAAGTCGCAGGAACCACCACCTCAAAACCCAGGTCGATTTTACCACGACGCTCTGCCACGCGTTTGAAACGTACACTGATGGTAGCAGCCTCCAACACTTCCGTTGCCACCATCTCACCTGTCTCGTCGTCCATAATGGCATTCATGAGAACCATATCGTTACCCTCCTCATCCTTCACGATAATCGTCTCGGGACGTTTCATGGTATCGATTTCAGACGGCTTGATATTCTCCTCGCTGGGAAGCCTCAAATCAATCTCATCGCCATTCTTGGCGAGCTTGGACGCCCTGTTGGATGTGCTGCACGCAAAAGACAGCAGAAGGACGAGCGTCAGGGTGAATATGAATGCAATACGTTTCACTACAAATGACAATTATACATAAAACTGACAAAATTACAAATAATTTCCCGAATAACAACCATTTAGCACATTATTTAACACAAAACTCTGAAAATCAACAAAAAACCAGCCCTTTTCGAGGCTGGTTCATTATTTATTTCGCTTATCTTATGCTTAAATTTTTCGGAAAGCTATGCAGGCATTATGACCGCCAAATCCCAATGAGTTGGACAATCCCAGCGTCAGATCCACCTTTTCTGCCTTGTTGGGCGTGTAGTTCAAATCACACTCCGGATCAGCTGCATCCAGATTGATAGTCGGAGGGACAACCCCCTCTTTTACCGCCAAGATGGTCGCAATCGCCTCTATAGCGCCGGCTGCACCCAAAAGATGCCCCGTCATGGATTTGGTGGAGTTGATATGCGCCTTGTACGCCTCATCCCCCAAAGCCAATTTGAAGCAACGCGTCTCTGCAGGGTCATTCAAAGCCGTACCGGTACCATGTGCATTGATATGTAAAACATCCTCTGGTGTGTAAGCCGCCTCATTGAGACACTGTTTGAGAGCCGCCGCCTGCGTCAGACCCGTAGGATTGGGTGCTGTCACATGATGGGCATCACAAGTGTGACCATATCCCACTACCTCGGCAAAAATCTGCGCACCGCGTGCTTTGGCATGCTCATATTCCTCCAGCACCACTGCGCCGGCACCCTCTGCCATGACAAAACCGCCACGATTGGCATTGAAAGGAAGAGAAGCATACTTTGGATCTTCAGCACGGGACAAGGCACGCGCATTGGCAAAAGCCGCCACTCCCAAAGGAATCACAGGGGCTTCAGTACCACCGGCTACAATAGCATCTGCATAGCCATGCTTAATCGCCCTGAACGCCTCACCAATGGAATTGGTCGAGGTGGCACAGGCCGCTACCACAGTCAAATTCGGACCACAGGCATTATTGCGAATGGCGATATTTCCGCCCGCTATATTGACAATCATTTTGGTAATGAAAGTCGGAGAAATCACACGCGCTCCATCGGTGTGCATCTTGACAGATTCGGCATATTGATTGGAAAATCCTCCGACACCACTGCCCATATAGACACCAAAGCGATAGGGATCGATATTTCCGCCCTCCTCACCTTCACGCGCGGCTTTCAAGCCACTCATTCTTATCGCCTCTTCCGCCGCAATCGTACCAAAGAGGGTAAAACGATCCTGTTTGCGGACAAAGGGTGCATCCAGTCCTAAAGCCACGGGATCAAAATCCTTTATCTCACCGGCTATTTTGGTTGGAAGATTCTCGGTCGGGAAAGACTTGATAAAATCAATGCCACAAACTCCCGCGAGCAGATTATTCCAATACGTCTCTATATTGTTTCCGATGGGCGTTACCGCACCAAGTCCTGTAACAACAACTCTTTTCTCCATAGTTTATTTTATAATTTTCAGCATTCAGCGCGCAAAAGTACAACTAAATTTAAGAATTAACAACCCTTATCTATCTCTTTTTCTGCTCTTTGCGTCTTTCCTTCCTGCGTTCACGAGACGCCTGACGAAGACGATAGGTCGAACGCACCATCGCCTCGTCCAAAAAGATATTTCTCATGGCCAACATATTCAAAATCGCACAGACCAAAGGGAAAATAGCAGGCAGGGCATACACCATCGTATCGGGGCGCTGAAAAAAGTCTATCACAACCACCACTTGCAAGCCCAAATAGATCAAAGCCGAAATCATACAGACGCGCATCTGCAAAATCCTCAACTTGAAAAGCAATAGCGAGGGAATGATAGAAAGCAAACAAGCGATCAGCAAATAAAGATAAAGCGGTTTTTCACGAAAAGCTACCTCCGCAACAGAGCCATCCGGCCCTAAAATCTCTGCAATATTCACCCAAAACAAAGACAAGGTCAAGCCCAGCGAGAGCGCTAAAAACAAGGTTTGTATTCTTTGCCACATACTTCTCAAATTTTCTGCAAAATTAAGAAGTTTTCCATAAATGGAAGTTGAGTTGTAGGAAAATCCTGAAATTTTTATCAAATTTGGGGAAACAATGATGTGTAATTTAGTTTCGACTGACATGAAAATCGCAGCATCCGAACTCATTATCAACGCCGACGGCAGCATTTTTCACCTCCACCTTCGCCCGGAAGAATTGGCAGACAACATTATTCTGGTGGGCGACCCCGGCCGTGTGGACAGCGTACGCGCCTTTTTCGAGCACGAAGAATGCGTACGCGAGAATCGAGAATTTCGCTCTGTTACAGGCAGTTACAAAGGCAAGCGTATCACAGTCCTCTCGACTGGCATCGGCACAGATAACATCGACATTGTCATGACAGAGTTGGACGCGCTGGCCAACATTGATTTTGAAACGCGCGAGGAAAAAGCGCAGAAACGCAGTCTGAACATTCTGCGAATCGGGACATCGGGAGCCGTGCAAGCCGACATTCCTCTCGGCTCGTTTGTCTATGCAGATATTTCCATCGGCTGTGACGGATTGCTGAACTGGTATGCAGAACGAGCGCAAGTCGCCATGGCGGATTTTGAAGAAGCGTTTAAGCAGCACTGTGGGTGGACAGAAAAACTCCCCTCACCTTATTTTGTGCCGGCAGGAAAAGAAATGACCGAGCGCTTCAAAGAGGGCTGCCTTCACGGAATGACGTTGTCGGCCCCCGGATTTTACGGGCCACAAGGGAGAAAAGTGCGATTGGGATTGGCCCTGCCCGATATGATTGAGAATTTTGAAAGTTTCGAGTACAAAGGCAAACGCCTGACCAACATCGAGATGGAAAGCTCTGCCATCGCGGGACTGGGGGCATTATTGGGACACAACGTGGGCACCATTTGCTGCATCATTGCCAACCGCCACCGCAAAGACGCCAATCCTGACTACAAGGCGCGGGTAAAAGAACTCATCCACTACGCCCTTGAAAAAATATAGGGTATCTTTACAACAAAATCGGACAAATCATTGTTTTTCAACGACTTATCCGACTTTGGTCGGGAAGAGGCGACTCGAACGCCCGACCCCCACGTCCCGAACGTGGTACGCTACCAACTGCGCTACTTCCCGTTCTTGAAAAAAGAAACCGCCGTTTTGCGGCGGCTTCCTAAAAGCTATTAACAACTTTCGCGTTACGCGAGTTTGTTGATGTAAACTGCAAGTCCACTTTTGAGGTTCGCAGCTTTGTTCTTGTGGATTACACCGATTTTGGCGAGTTTGTCAATCATTGCATAAACCTTGGGGGCTGCTGCAGTGGCTGCGCCTTTATCGTTTGTATTTCTCAGGTCGCGAATTGCGTTCCTGGTTGTTTTTGCATAATACTTGTTATGCAATCTGCGCCTCTCGCTTTGACGGATGCGCTTCTGTGCAGATGCGTGATGTGCCATTATTGTATTTTTTATATTTCGTACTGGGTAGGAGAATCGAACTCCTATTGCAAGAATGAAAATCTTGAGTACTAACCGTTATACGAACCCAGCGCATCAAATCGGCTTAGCCAAATTTGGGACTGCAAAGGTATGTAATATTTTTGAACCTGCAAAAAAAATTACAAATATTTCTGCAAATTTTTATTTCTTCACCGTTTCCCAGGAGTAAAGCAAAGACTCAATCTGCCTTAAATAATGGCGTTTGTTAAACTTCGGAGCATAGACAAAAGCCTCAACCGTGATAACAGAAGCCCCATCTTCGCTATAAAAGGAGTGTGAAACAAAGGGACCGCCCATATAATCATTATACACTTCCCAATACCCTCTCATTTCAGCAAAATGCCGTCCTCTATATTTGACAAACTTCAAAGATGGAGTGGCAAAAGTGCTGGTTGTCATATAGGTATTGTCAAACATACCGGGCACATTTTGTTTCATCACTTCATTGCGGCGGGCCACCATAGCATCCAGCTGGAAATCAGCCTGAGTACCCAAAGCCGGGGTTTTATAAATAAGAATTGCCTGATTGACATAGGTTGTCTCATAAGCAATCCAAGCAAAATCATCCGTGCGTTTTTTCAATACATAGCCCGACGGAAAATATGGACTGCCTCCAAAAACCTCTATCACAGGAGGACGCAAGGCAGATTCCTGATATTGCTTGGTATTGTTAATCACACGATCGCGCTCAGCCGTCTCAATATAATTGATGATATGCTCTATATTCTGATTTACAATTTTAACAGCCTCCTCTTCCGTGGGCGCATTGATACGTATCACACATTGAGGAGACGCCCAGACATCCTGCCCGAATTTCACCTTCGCTGTATCCACCTGATGACTGATATTGCACAAAATCAAGTTACGATGCAGTTGAAAAATATTGGAGAATGCCGAGGGAGGTACATCCGCCAAGGAATACAAAGGCTCCTTTTGAGGAAGAAAAGGACAATCTGCCGCCAAGTGGTCGCGCAGACATTGCCCCAAAGAGCCACTCCAATACGCTTTGTCCATCACCACAATCACCTCGCCCGCTTTGCCACTCACACTGGGCAGCATAGCCTTTCCCCTGCCCCCGCAAGAGCTGAGGGTGAGCATTAAAATGCCAATTATGTATAGAAAACGACGCATAGTTACGCAAAAGAATTAACGGAACAATCTGAAAATATCATTACCAAAAGCCAAAATCATCAAGCCCATCAAAAGAACCATTCCAATAATCTGAGCGACATAGAGGAATTTTTCGCCCGGTTTGCGACGGGTAATGATTTCATAAAGGGTAAAGAGAATATGGCCACCGTCCAAGCCCGGAATAGGAATCAGGTTCATCACGCCCAACATAATGGAAAGAAGGGCGAGGATATTCACAAAACGATACCAATCCCAGCTGGCAGGGAAAATCTGACCGATAGAAATAAAACTACCCACAGATTTATAAGCCTGCGTGGAAGGAGTAAACACCAACTTCAAGTCATCAATATAACCTTGTATGGTGGAGAAAGTCAATTCAAGACCGGCCGGAATCGCTTCCAGGAAACTATACTCACGAGTGGTCAATGCCGGCATGGTAGAGAAAATGCCCATCAGACCGCTGGAATCCACCTGCAAGGTCGTGGTCAGGCTGTCAGTCGCCCGCAAATAGGTAGCCGTCACCGCACTATCCTTATAATCCTGCAACAGCACGCGCGCATCCTGCACATAGCGAATCGGGTGCTGATCCAACGCGATAATCTGGTCACCCTTTTGCAAGGAGCAGCCATAATTTACCGAAGCGAGCGGAATGGTATCCACCACAAAAGGAAGTGCCAACGAAAACATACCGGGAGATTGAAGCACTTTACCGATTTTGGCCTGGTCGATATATAGAATCAAGGTATCCCCACCACGGATAACAGTGGCCGTCTGGGCGCGATCACGCACCATTTCTATCTGCAAACGGTCAAACTCAAGGGTTTTCTGTCCGTCAAAGCCTACAATCTGGTCGCCCGTCTTGAAGCCCATTTCCTGCGCCAATTCGTTGGCCCATATCGGACGATTTTCATTACTCAAATATGCACTTCCCCAAGAAGCCAGAATCACTATATATAATATAATGGCTAAAATAAAGTTAAAGAGTACGCCTCCTGCCATGACAAGCAGACGCTGCCAGGCGGGTTTTACGCGAAACTCCCAAGGCTGAGGCTCCTTGTTGAGGAATTCCGTATCCATGGATTCATCCACCATGCCCGCAATTTTGCAGTAGCCGCCCAAAGGAAGCCAACCAATACCATAATCCGTATCGGAAGCCGCCAATTTGGGGAAGAATTTCGCCACAAAACGACTGTTTTTGGTGGAAAACAAACGTTTGCCACCTACATCAAAAAAGAGATAGAATTTATCCACTCGAATCCCGAAGAGACGGGCAAAAAGATAGTGGCCCAATTCGTGAACAAAAATCAAAATAGACAGGGCTAAAATCACCTGCAATGTTTTCAATAATACTACCATTTCTCAATCATTGAAGCGGCCAACGCGCGTGTCTGCTCGTTGGTCGTATAAATATCGTCGAGGCTCGGGCTTTGCAAAAAGGATACCTGCCCCATACATTTTTCAATCACGGCCGGGATATCGTAAAATGCGATTTTCCCTGCCAAAAACGCTGCCACCGCCTCTTCATTGGCAGCATTGGCTATACACGGCATATTTCCGCCTGTACGGATAGCATCAAAAGCCAAAGCCAGACAAGGGAAACGCTCCATATCAGGTTTTTCGAAAGTCAGCGAACCCAAAGCGGCAAAATCCAATTTTTCGTTGGACAAATCAAGACGGGAAGGATAAGCCAAGGCATATTGGATAGGCTGACGCATATCAGGACAACCCATTTGAGCCAACACCGCTCCGTCTTCAAATTCGACCATGGAATGAATCACCGATTGGGGATGCACCACCACATTGATATCATCCGCAGATACGTCAAACAGCCATTTCGCTTCAATCACCTCCAAGCCTTTATTCATCATTGTCGCAGAATCGATGGTGATTTTAGATCCCATATTCCAATTGGGATGCGCCAAGGCTTGAGCGCAAGTCGCTTTCTCCATCTGCTCGCGGGACCAAGTGCGGAAAGGACCGCCGGACGCCGTCAAATGAATACGACGCAACGAATTGGGGCCGGCCGCCTGAAGACATTGGAAAATGGCGGAATGTTCGGAATCCACAGGCAGGATGGGAACGCGGTATTGACGGGCCAGATTCATGACGATAGAACCTGCCGCCACCAAGGTCTCTTTATTGGCCAAGGCAATGGCTTTTCCCGCCTGAATGGCTGCCACAGTCGGACGCAATCCGCTAAAACCCACCATCGCCGCCAGCACCATATCCACATCATCCGCAGCCACCAGCGAGCACACGGAATCCATACCGGCAAACACTTTGACATAGGTACCGGACAAAGCGGAATCTACCTCTTTATATTTATCCTGATTGCAGATAACCACCGCATTCGGCTCAAATTCCAAAGCCTGCTGCACCAACAACTCACTGGAATTATTGGCACACAGCAACTCCACCTCAAACAAATCGCGATGCTGGCGAATCACATCCAAGGCTTGACGACCAATGGAACCGGTCGAACCCAATATGGCTATCCTTCTCTTTTTCATTAAAAATTGATATAAGTACGTGGATTGATGGTTTCTCCGGCATTCCATAGGGAGAAATGCAAAGGCGTTGAACCACCTCCGGCAAATGCAATTGCACGACCGGCCGACACGGCATCACCCGTCTGACACAGCACTCGATCGCAATGTTTGTATATACTCAAAATGTTGGCCTCGTGCTGAATAATCACGCTATAGCCCTCATACTCACTATAATTACTGAATATAACCACACCGTCCAACACCGCCTTGACCGTAGAATTTTCAGGGACGGACAACTCCAAATAAGGGTGGGTAATGGGGTCAAACGGCATTGATACGACGCCCGTAACCGGCAAGAAAAAGTGCATTCCATCAATACCGCTCACATTTTTGCGGGACGAAAGGGAAAATTGCTCCTCACGGGTCACTTCTGCGCGCAGCAAGGAGTCTTTGGAAGCTACGTCTGCCGGGACAGGACGGGATGAAAGTTTTACAATGCTGTCGATTCCCATAGAGGGCTGTCCCTCCAACACGCGACGCAAATCCCCCACATAAAGCGCCCAACGGGACATGGCAAGTTCCAAGGAATCAATCTTCAGCGCATTTTCAATAGCCGCTTTTCGAGAGCGGGCATCCGGATAACCGGGAATCAGGGAACGCAAAGGGGTGTAAGCAACGGTAAACCAAAATATCACACCCAGCAAAAGAAAGGTGGATACCCCAATCAAGACCAGACGGCGGCGACTGGCTTTGGTCGTCCATAAAGTCTTATGGCTCAAATCATCAAAAAAGGAAATACGAATCTTTCCTTCGACTTGACCGTTTTTTTTATTTTTTTTTGACATAATTGCTAACTTTGCCAGTGATATGGAACGATACATCGGGATAGACTACGGAAGAAAAAGAGTGGGACTGGCTGTCAGTGACCCGCTGGGCATCTTCGCATCTCCCCTTGAGACCGTTCATCCTGCAAAGTTAATAGAATATCTCAAAAAATACGCAGAAAGTGAGGGGATAAAATGTTTTGTCGTGGGCGCTCCCATGAATTTGAATGGAGCGGAAAGTGAAGCCATGAAGGACATCAAAGCCTTTCTTCCCGTGCTGAAAAAGGCCTTTCCAAACATTCCCATTGAGATGGAAGACGAGCGTTTCACCTCGGTTTTGGCACACAGGGCCATGATTGACGGAGGAATGAAATACAGCGACAGGCGCGACAAAAGCAATGTGGATAAAATCAGCGCCGCCATTATTCTGCAAAGTTGGATGGATAAAAAACAGAACACAACGATATGATCAGACCGATTTATTTGTACGGACAGGGCGTCCTTCGCAAAGTGGCCGCAGACGCGGATTTGACGAAAAAAGAAGAACTTACACAACTGATTCAGGATATGTGGGACACGTTAGCCAAAGCGGACGGTTGTGGATTGGCCGCACCCCAAATCGGAGAATCCCTTCAGGTGTTGATTGTGGATGGCGACGTCGTAAGCGAGACCTACGATTACCTGAAAGATTTCAAACGCACCATGATCAACCCCGTTGTCGTAGAAGAAAGCGAGGAGACCAATGTCTATTCGGAGGGTTGTTTGAGTGTGCCGGGCATCTATTCAGATGTGAAAAGACCTACGTCCCTTACGGTAGAATACTACAATGAAAAGTTCGAGAAGGTGCGCGAAGAATTTGACAAGTTCGCCGCCCGAATGATTCAGCACGAATTAGAGCACCTGGGAGGCCACCTTTTTGTGGACAACCTCGCTCCGATTCGCCGCAAAATGATTGAGAAAAAATTGCAAAACATCACAAAAGGAAAAATCGCCACCTCGTACAAAACGGCGAAGTAGCGATTTCTAATATTCAAAGAGCGGCTGGCCAAGGGTCGGCCGCTTTTGTTATCACTGCTTTATTCTGCGCTGAAACGGTAAATGCAAGTCTGGGTATAGACATCACCCGGCTGCAAAAGGATGGAAGGGAAGTTGTCATGATTGACAGCGTCCGGCCAGCCTTGCGTCTCCAAAGCCAAAGAGCTGCGGAAGCCCAACGAACGGCCATTGGAACCTTTCTCCAAATCGGCAAAGAAGTTACCGCTATAGAACTGCAAGCCCACCTGATCGGTAAATACCTCCACTTTGCGTCCGCTCAACTCGTCATACACATAACAGATGCGCTCCACGCCATCCGTTTCCTTGTCTATACACCAGTTGTGGTCGTAACCACGGGCGTTTTTAAGTTGTTCGTTCTCCTCGTTGATTCTTTCTCCGATTTTCTGTCCTCCACGGAAGTCAAAAGGAGTACCCTCCACAGAAGCAATCTCGCCGGTAGGTATGCTGAGCGGGTCGATGGGCAGATAATGAGAAGCTTTGATCCACATCTGATAATCCTCTACCGTACCATTGCCCTCTCCACGCAAACAGAAGAAAGGATGGTTGGTGATATTCACAGGGGTCACCTTGTCGGTCTGTGCCTTATAATCGATACAGAACTGGTTCTCGTCATCCACGCTATAGGTCATGGTAATCGCCAAATTGCCGGGATAACCCTCCTGACCATCGGGATGCAGATAAAACAACACGAGACTGTCTTCGGTCGCTTTGAGCACATCCCACACCACATTGTCCAGACCCAAGAAACCGCCGTGCAGCGTATTCACCTCATTGTCATTGGTGGGCGTATTATAGGTCACGCCATCCAACTGAAAACTGGCTTTTCCGATACGGTTGGCAACCGGCCCTACGCAAGCACCGAAGAAACGCTCTGCAGGAGGATTCACATAAGCATCCAGGTTATCATGTCCGACTACAATATTCACGTTATTTCCCTCACGGTCAGGCGTATAGATACTCACTACACGGGCACCGAAATTGGTAGCCTGAAGCGTGATATCACCGGCTTTCAAAGTATAAAGAGCTACCTTTTTACCATCGATTTCGCCGTCAAAACGAGCGGCATCCATACCTTGGGGATTCTGGGAAGTACAGGCAGCCATCAAAACGAGAGCGGCTGCAAAAATCATTTTCTTCATAAGTATCGTTTTATTCGGTTAAGAAAGATAAGACATTGGAATAGATGCGCACGGCATTGTGGAGAACATACGCTCTGAAATAGTATTTCGTACCGCTCTCCAGACCGGTCAAATCGCAGGAAATTTTCCCATCTTCGGCAGGCATTGTCGCAGATTTTGAAACAGCATCCACCGAAAAGTCCGTCTTGGCATACTCAAAGCCGACCGCACTGTCTGCCAACATGTTTTCAGGAATCGCAACAAGAGCATGAAGGGTCGCGGTCGAATCAGTAACATTCGTCGCGGGCTGGGCCTGACAGAATTGAGCCGTGGTAAAAGAACGGATATCACCCATCACCTCAATACCTTGCAGTTGAAGAGAGGGAGCAAAATAATAGGTCGTAGAGGGCTTCAAATCCGTAATCACCGCCAGCAACGTTGTATCGGTCACCCTCAAGGTATCCACGGCTGACTTTTTACCGCTCACTCTCAAGGTACGCAAATCCGTTTTTTCTGTGCTGTAATAAAAGCAGGAATACATTCTTCCGCCCACGATATTCTTCATAGTCACCTTCGCCTTCAAAACAGCAGAAGTCGGCGTAATTCCCTCTGCCTCATCTGTTTGGCAATTGATATAGAAATAATCTATCGGGTCGTCGTACTTTTCGCAGGAGGTAAATCCCAACAAAGCGAAAGCCACCATAGAAAGCAAAGAAATAAAAAATGTTTTTCTCATTGTATCAGTATTTTTTGCAAAAATAGAAAAAAAGGAAAAATTATCGTTACTTTTGCCCTCCAAAAATCTTGCCTTCCTTTGAAGGTATAAAAACACAGCGATGAAAAACGAAGTTATTCAGGCTCTTAAAACGCGCAGAAGCATTCGACGCTTCAAAACAGAACAAATCACAGAACAGGAATTGCAGACCGTCTTGGAGGCGGGCACTTGGGCACCCACCGGCATGGGATATCAAGACCCGTGGATTGTCGCCGTGCAGGACGAGAATATGAAAGCGCAGATCTGCCGCATGAACCGCGAGGTCTGGGGCAAAGATATTGATCCTTTTTATGGGGCACCGACCTATATTTTAGTCTTTGCTTCCGACCCTGAAAAATGGGCCAATGCAGAGAAAGACGGCACATTGGTCTTGGGCAATATGATGATTGCCGCCCACGCCATCGGCTTGGGTTCCTGCTGGATCAACCGCGAAAAAGAAATGTTCGCCACCGAGGAAGGAAAAGAACTCATGGCCAAAATGGGACTTCCGGAAGGGTTGATTGGCATTGGCGCACTGGCTGTAGGTTATCCTGAACTGCCCATCAAAGAGCCGAAACCCCTCAAAGAAAATTATTACCGTATCATCAAATAAAGCGTATGAGTCATTTAAGATTTGATGTCGTGCAGGATGCTTTCAAGAAGAAAGCGGTAGAGGTAGAAGCACCGGCACAGAAACCGTCAGAGTATTTCGGTTCCCTTGTTTTTGACAGGAAGAACATGCAGAAATACCTCAACGAAGAGACTTTTCATCGTTTGACCGATTGTATAGACAAGGGAGAAGCGCTGGATAGAGCCACCGCAGACAAGGTGGCAGAGGGTATGAAGAATTGGGCGCTTGACCACGGCGTCACCCACGTCAGCCACTGGTTCCAGCCCCTGACAGAAGGCACGGCCGAGAAACATGACTCCTTTATGGAATATGACGGAAAAGGCGGCATGATTGAGCATTTTGATGGAAAATCCCTTGCCCAACAGGAGCCGGACGCCTCTTCTTTCCCCAATGGAGGTATTCGAGCCACTTTTGAGGCGCGTGGTTATACGGCTTGGGACCCGACTTCCCCCGTCTTCATTCAGGATGATACCCTTTGTATTCCCACCGTCTTCGTTTCCTATACGGGAGAAGCGCTGGATTACAAGACGCCCCTCAAAAAAGCCATCAAGGCCATCAACGACGCGGCACTTCCCATCTGTCAATTGTTCGACCCTAAAGTCAGCAAGGTATTTACTTATTTAGGATGGGAACAGGAGTATTTTTTGGTCGATGAAGACCTCTATGCCGCCCGCCCGGATTTGATGCTGACAGGACGCACGCTCATGGGGCACGCTTCCTCTAAAAATCAGCAGTTGGACGACCACTATTTCGGCGCCATTCCCTCGCGCGTTTCTGCCTTTATGAGAGAGGTGGAAATTGCCGGTTATAAATTGGGTATTCCCTTGAAAACCAGACACAACGAGGTCGCTCCCAACCAGTTTGAATTGGCTCCGATTTATGGCGAGGCCAACCTGGCCAACGACCAGAATCAAATCATGATGAATGTGATGAGCCGACTGGCCCGCAAACATGGTTTCGTAGTGCTTTTTCACGAAAAACCTTTTGAGGGCATCAACGGTTCCGGCAAGCACAACAACTGGTCTTTGGGGACGGACACCGGCACACAATTGCTCGCGCCCGGAAAAGACGCCTTGGGCAACCTCCAATTCATTACATTTTTTGTGAATGTTTTGGCGGCCGTGCAGAAGCACAATGATTTGCTCAAAGCGAGCATAGCCTCTGCCACCAATGCCCACCGTTTGGGAGGTCACGAGGCGCCCCCTGCCATTGTTTCCGCCTTTTTGGGACAAACGATGACCAACGTATTGAAAAAGCTTTTGACCGTGGCTTCCGATACGCCCATTGAGATTGCAGGCAAGAAAGGAAAATCCATAGGTCTGGTCGAAATCCCTGAAATTTTCGTGGACAACACCGACCGCAACCGTACTTCTCCTTTTGCCTTTACGGGTAATCGCTTTGAATTCCGTGCGACGGGCTCCAGTGCCAACTGCGCCGGCACCATCACCACCCTCAACGCGGCTGTCGCAGAGCAACTGATTGATTTCAAGGCACAAGTAGATGCTCAGATGCAGGCGGGAAAAACCATGACAACCGCCGTGATGGACTGCCTCAAACCCATTATCCGCTCCATTTTGGACGTGATCTGCTTTGACGGAAACGGCTATAGCGAGCAATGGCAACAAGAGGCCGCACGCCGCGGATTGGACACAGGCACCAATGTACCCAAAATGTTCACTTGCTTCACCACGCCCAAGGCCATTGATTTGTTTACCCGTCTGGGAATTTTCAACGAGAAAGAGTTGATGGCGCGCAACGAGGTGAAATGGGAAACCTATAGCAAAAAAGTGCAGATTGAGGCCCGTATGATGGGACGCATGGCCACCAACCATATCATCCCGGCCGGCCTGACCTACCAGAGCCGTCTGCTGGAGAATATCAATCTGATGCGAAAGAACTTTCCGGAGCAATACCAGACCATGGCTTCTTCTGCCATCCATCTGGTAGAAAATATCTCGGCTTTGATTTCAGAAATTGAAGAAAGGGTGAACGCGATGATTGAGGCACGAAAAAAAGCCAATGCCATCGAAGACGAGTATCAAAAGGCACTCGCCTACCACGACATTGCAGAATCATTGATTCCCATACGCACAGCCATAGATTCTTTGGAAGAATTGACCGATAATGACATTTGGCCTTTGCCGAAATACCGCGAAATTCTTTTCATTAACTAAATAAAATTTATATATTTGTCGGTTATTGCACACGTGCGCACATTACACACGCGGGGGTGCAATCGATTTGTGATGGAAAATATAAAGTAAAAAACAATAAAAAAATGACTAAAGTTGATGTAGTACTCGGCCTCCAATGGGGAGATGAGGGTAAAGGAAAAGTGGTGGATGTTCTCACACCGAATTACAAGGCGATTGCAAGATTTCAGGGCGGACCGAATGCGGGACACTCTTTGAAATTTGGTGGCGAAGAATTCGTTCTTCACACCGTTCCCTCCGGTATTTTCCGTGAGAATTCTATCAATATCATTGGTAACGGCGTGGTGATTGACCCCGTTATCCTGATGGATGAGATTCATAAAATCGAAGCCAAAGATGGCGACATTTCCAAAAAGTTGTTGATTGCAAAGAGAGCGCAGTTGATTTTGCCTTCTCACCGTATGTTGGACGCCGCCAGCGAAGCCGCCAAAGGTGCGTCTAAAATCGGTTCCACCCTCAAAGGTATCGGCCCCGCTTATATGGACAAGACCGGAAGAAACGGCTTGCGCGTAGGCGATATACTCGCAGAGAATTTCAAAGAGAAATACAACGCGTTGAAAGAAAAACACGTGGGCATGCTCTCTCTCTACCCCGATTTCACTTATGACAATAGCGAGTACGAGCAGAAATGGTTTGCTGCCGTAGAAGAGTTGAAACGCTTCAGCTTTATTGAAAACGAGGTACTTGTCAATCAATATATCAACGACGACGTGGCGATTTTGGCAGAAGGTGCACAAGGCTCATTGCTCGACATTGATTTCGGTACCTATCCTTTCGTGACTTCGTCCAACACCATGGCTGCCGGCGTCTGCACCGGTTTGGGCATCGCTCCGTCCAAAGTCGGCAAGGTCTTCGGTATCTTCAAAGCCTATTGTACCCGTGTGGGTAGCGGCCCCTTCCCTACCGAGTTGTTTGACGACATGGGCGAATACCTGCGTCAGGCCGGACACGAATTCGGTGCCACCACCGGTCGTCCCCGTCGCTGCGGTTGGCTGGATATGGTCGCCCTCAAATATGCTGTGATGATGAACGGCGTGACCGACCTGATTATGATGAAATCCGATATTCTCAACGATTTGGACACCATCAAAGTGGCTGTAGGTTACAAACAGGACGGCAAAGTCATTGACTGGTTCCCCTATGACGGCGCTGAAAACATTGAGCCCGTTTACCAGGAATTCAAAGGATGGAAGAGCGATATCTGCGGCATCCGTGATTACGAAAGCCTTCCTCAAGAATTCAAAGATTACGTGGCTTTCATTGAGAAAGAGACCGGCGTGAATGTTCGCATCATTTCTGTCGGACCCGACCGCGAGGCCACCATCGTACGATAAGTTAACTAGTAAAAGTCATACTGACATGAAGAAAATTTTATTTGCCCTTTGCGCCCTCGTTCTTGGATTGAGCGCACACGCACAGACTAAAGGAAACATTGTTGTCGGAGGAGAGCTTGAACTTTCTACGGCCGGAACTAAAGTTTCATATACCAATGACGGCACAACCAACACAACGAAAGGTGATGGCGCGTTCAGCGGTGGCATCGGCGTGAATGCTGGTTATTTTATCAAGGATAATCTTTTGGTTGGTCTTGGTTTGGGCTACAACGGCAGCTCACAAGAAGACGGAACAGATATAAATCGCGAAAACGATTTCTATTTGACTCCCTACGCCAGCTATTATGTCAAATTGGCCGATAAATTCTATTACACACCGACGGCCGAACTGGATTTTATTTTTGGAAATACCAGCCTTTTGGACACAACGGATATGTCTGTTCGTGATATCATCGGCACTTTCGGCTTTGGCATTGGTCTGAAACCGGCGGCATTTGAATATAGAGTCAGCGAGAAAATCGCCTTGGGTTTGAGTTTGGGTGAATTGTATTTCGTAACCGCCAGCAACACACAAAAGATTAGCGATACAAGCAAAATCACAATGAGTGCCAGCTCATTCAATATCGATGTTACGCCTGGTATCAACTTTACAATGAAATTCTATATCAAGTAATTACCTATAAACCACATGAATAAAATTAAAACTTTTGCCCTATTGCTTGCCGGCGCCGTATGTTTGAGCGCGTGCTGCGAGAAACAGAGTGCCTATCCCAAAGCCGAAGGCAGCATCCGCTTGCTTCAATACAATGTCGGCGTATTCAGCAAACACATGGAAAACAGCATGCCTATGTTGGCTGATATAGTTCAGGAATTGCAGGCCGATATCGTCGGCGTGAACGAGTTGGATTCCTGCAACACGCGTCACAACAGCTTCCAGTGCGAAGATTTCGCCAAAGAACTGGGCGGCTGGAATTACCAATTCTCACGTGCCATCCCCTACAAAGGCGGTGCGTATGGTAATGGTGTGGTTTGTCCCGAGGCATTTGAACACGTGGAAACCATTATGCTCGACAAAGGAGCCGGTAGCGAGACGCGTTGCGCCATCATGGTAGAGACAGAAAAGTACGTGTTCCTTGCCACACACTTGGACCACAAGGATGAGGCAACTTGCATCAACCAAGCAAATACCATCACGGCTGCCGTGAAAGCCCGCTATGCTGACAGCGACAAGCCCGTCTTCCTCGCCGGCGACATGAACTCGACACCGGACAACATTGTGATGACGACTTTTGCGCAGGATTGGAACATCATTTCAGACACCACCGTTCTCACGGCTTCCTGTCCTAATCCTAAAGTTTGCATTGACTTTATCTTGGCTTTGAAGAACAACGCCAAATACGAGGTTTTGGGCAGCAAAGTTCCTGTTTGCTTTGAAAGCGGCAATGTAGAGACCGCTTCTGACCACTACCCTATTTTTGTAGATGTAAAGTTGTAATCTTCCAGCATACCTTATAATATAATATGAAAAAAATACTATGCCTTTTATGCGTAGGATTTGCCCTGATTTCCTGTCAGTGCAAACCTGATGCAGTGAAAGCAGCGGAGGACGTTGTCACCCGTTGCTTTGGTTATTTTCCGGAGAACGTGGAATTTGCCTTGATTGACAAGCAAGACTCCTGCGATGTCTTTGCCCTTTCGGTCAGCAACAACACCTTGAAAGTCGAAGGTAGCTCCCCCGTTGCCCTCTGTAAAGGATTCCACGATTACCTGCTTGACAATGGCTATGGCATCGTCAGCTGGACGGGCAATCGTTTGGCTCTCCCCGCCGAGTTGCCTGATATGGAAAGAGTGGTGACGGTATCTCCTTATCGCCATCATTTGTTCTTTAATGTGTGCACCTTCGGTTATTCTATGCCTTTCTGGACTTGGGAAGAATGGGAGAAACAAATCGACTGGATGGCTATGCACGGTTACGATATGCCGCTTATGCCCACCGCCAGCGAGGCAATTCTTGCCAAAGTTTGGTCTGAAATGGGCTTGACACAAGAGGAAATTGATGATTATTTCACCGACCCCGCTCACTTCCCTTGGATGCGTATGGGTAATATGTCCCAGATGGACGGCCCCAACAGCCCTGAGTGGTACCAATCCCAAATTGCCTTGGCTCACCAAATCAACGAACGCGAATTGTCTTTGGGTATGAAGCCCGTGTACAATGGTTTTGCTGGTTTTGTGCCCCGCGCTATGACCGAGCGTTTCCCCAATGCACGCTTTGTACAATCCAACTGGCACGAGTTCAGCGTGGACGTGGTTTCTCCTATGGATAGCCTCTTCCAACGCATTGGTTCTGCCTATATCAAGGAGTGGGAAAAAGAATTTGGCAAAGGTGAATACTATTTGATTGACTGCTTCAACGAAATGGATATTCCTTTCGGCGAGAAAGGCTCACAAGAAAGACACGATGCTCTTTCTGCTTATAGTAGCGCTATTTTCGAGTCTGTTCACTCCGTTAATCCCGATGCAACTTGGGTTATGCAAGGTTGGATTTTGGGCTACCAACGTGACCTTTGGGACAACGAAGCCCTCCAAGCTCTGCTCAAACCTGTTCCCGATAACAAAATGATTATCATTGACTTGGGTGTGGATTTCAACGAATTTGTTTGGAAAAACGGACGAAATTGGGACCACTTCAATGGTTTCTATGGCAAACAATGGATTTGGAGTACCGTTTCCAACTTCGGAGGCCGTAGCACTTCTATCGGTAACTTGGAATTCTACCTCAACGAGCCCATTAAGGCTTTGAACTCTCCCAACCGTGGCAACTTGGTGGGTTATGGTTCTTCTCCCGAGGGTATCGAGAACAACGAAATCCAATACGAAATCTTCTCGTCTGCTGGTTGGAGCAACGAGCCCAAAGATTTGATGACTTTCTTGAAAAACTACTCCATTGCCCGCTACGGCGACGCACCGGAAGAGATTATGACTTTCTGGTCTGAAATGTTGCAATCTACCTTCTCTGCATTCTCTGACAACGCCCGCTGGCATTGGCAGCGTCGTCAGCCGTACCGCAAGGCCGATGAAATGAATATCAATGAGCACTATTACGCTGCGATTGATGCTTTCTTGGCCGCTGGCGAGAAATTGGGTGACAACGAACTTTACAAGATAGACGCACTTCAGTGGGAGGCATTTGCTTATTGCGGACGCGCCGATGAAAAATTGGATTTGGCTCACAAGGCTTTGGACAAGAAGAACTACAAAAAAGCGATGGCCTATGAAAAGGAGATGGAAGCATTGTTGATGAAAGCCGACAGCCTCCTTTGCTTGCACCCGCTTTTGAACCTCAACTACTGGGAGAACTTGGGCGTAAAAGCCGGAACCTCTGCCGCAGAATCAGAGAAGTTCGCGTTCCAGGCCCGCAAAATCATTACCACTTGGGATGGTACCGACCACACCGATTATGCTTGCCGTGTATATGGTGGCTTGATTGAGAAATGGTATATCCCTCGCGT
>CAJGBW010000022.1 GCA_904501835.1 uncultured Bacteroidales bacterium | reverse complement strand
GGGCGCAAGTGTCTTCTTGGATCAGGGACGTTTGTATATGAATGACGTGAAAATTAACAAGAATACGGCCAACAACCGTGGTATTGTTCGTCTTTGCAATGGTATTTGCTTCATGAACAAAGTCTCCATTACGGATAACACCTTGGATACAGACTATGGTTCAGCCATCGCGTTTACCAAAATGGGCGCCCTTTGTGCCAACAACTTGACGATTGCCAACAATGTTGGAAAGAAACCTGGCACAGATGCAACCATCAATGGTGGCGCTAGCGCGATTTTTGTTAATTCTACCATCGTAAATGATGCTTACCTCGGTGTGTATAGAACAGAGTCTCAAAAGCAAACATTCTTGTTGAACAGCATCGTGCTTAATACCCGCTCCGGCTCTCCTGCCATCGTGTTTGGTGGTGACGCAACGGTGACTTCGCTCGGTGGCAACATCGTGGGTACGGTATCTGGCAGCGACGGTACGACCAAGGTTTACACCCCGCTTTCCGGTGATGTCAATAACGCTAGTTTCTCCTCTTTGGGAGCCACTTGGGATGCAACCAACTATGTTTACAAGTGGAACGGCACTTTGGCCGGCACGAAGTTGAATTCTGCAGATTTTGAAAGCAAGATCAAGTCTGCACTAACTGACGTGACTGTAACGGGTGAAATTACCAATAGCGATGAGAGCAAGACTACTGTATTTACCGAGTCTAACATTGCGACCACTTTCTATAACTGGGTAACAGGTATTTCTTCCACTGCGTTTACTACGGATGCGTTGGGTACGGCTCGTGGTACTGCCGCATGGCCGGGTTCATACCAAGGAAAATAGCGTTTAGCACGCATATAAACATTAAGAGGATGATCATAGCGGTCATCCTCTTTTGTGTTATCTTGGCTTATCCGGTTTTTGAATCTTATTTCTGCCTTAAGAAAATCTGGATAGGACAGCCTGTAAATTCAAAATGCTCTCTGATTTTGTTTTCAAGGAAACGTTTGTAAGGCTCTTTTACATACTGCGGCAAGTTGCAGAAGAAAGCAAAAGAGGGGGAGCGAGTGGGGAGCTGGGTGCAATACTTAATTTTAATGTATTTGCCTTTCCAAGCGGGCGGCGGCCAATTCTCGATTTCAGGCAACATTGCATCGTTCAGGACAGAGGTGCCGATTTTCTGCGAGTAATTGTTATAGACCTGCATAGCTGCTTCCAACACATCCATGATACGCTGTTTCTTAATCACGGAGGTAAATACAATGGGAACATCGTTGAAAGGTTGCAGACGAGATTTGATGGCCTCGATATAGTCACGCATGGTGTTGCTGTCCTTGATGACTGTGTCCCATTTGTTTACGACCACCACACAACCCTTCTTGTTTTTCTGAATCAGGTTGAAGATGTTCATATCTTGGGACTCAATACCACTTTGGGCATCCACCATCAGCACACACACGTCGGAATGTTCCACGGCGCGAATGGCACGCATGACAGAATAAAACTCCAAATCTTCATGCACTTTGGACTTCTTTCTCATTCCGGCGGTATCGACCAACATAAAGTCATAGCCGAACTTGTTGAAATGCGTCTCGATGGAGTCGCGCGTAGTGCCCGCCATCGGCGTGACAATGTTGCGCTCTGCGCCCAAAAGCGCGTTGGTCATCGAAGATTTGCCTACGTTCGGTTTTCCGACAATCGTGATACGAGGCAATTCCGGGAACTCTGCAGGGCCATTTTCGCCCTCTTTAGGCAGGTTGCGGACGATTTCATCCAACAAGTCGCCTGTGCCGCCTCCGGTCGCCGAAGAGATGCTGAACAGATTATCAAACCCTAAAGAATAGAACTGATACACGTCGTACATTTTGTCTCCCGTATCCACTTTGTTTACAGCCAAAATGACCTTTTTGCCGCTTCTGCGTAGTATGTCGGCAATTTCCTGGTCATAATCTGTAATACCGGTGAGCGCCTCTACCATAAAGAGTACCAAATCGGATTCTTCAATGGCGAGGAGGACCTGTTTGCGGATTTCATCTTCAAAAATATCCTCGCTGTCGCTAGTGTATCCACCCGTATCGACAACGGAAAATTCGTTTCCGCACCATTCGCATCGACCATAGTGACGGTCACGGGTAACCCCCGCCGTCTCATCGACAATGGCTTGTCTCATACCGACAAGTCTGTTAAATAAGGTGGACTTTCCCACATTGGGCCGTCCCACTATGGCTACAAGACTCATATTGTTAATTCTTTTCCGGGTTTTCTATACCCAATTCTTTTTTCACATCCATGCACGCGCCGCAATCTCCGCAACTGGCGTCATCACAGGAGAGATCTCCCTTTTTTCTGTTTTTGCCCCAAAGTTTCATCTCTTCCTCTCTGGCACAGCGTATGCCCTTTTTTTTCATTTCCACATTGTGCTCGATTTCCGTCTGGGGAAATTCGCCGTTTTTGCGGAAAATGATATTAAAGCATAGCCCGATTACACAAAGCGCAACCAACGCCAGACAAATGAGAAAGACTTTCAGCATATACAGCGGTCCAATCTACAGCCGTGATTTAGTAAATCAAATCCTTGCTGATGGATTCGTAGTTATAAACGTCGTTGATGATGTTGGCGAAAGTCTCCTCCATGGAAACGACGGTGATTTTGCTCTTGTCCTTGTTGGGGTCGCTGCTGAGAGGAATGGTGTTGGCGATAATCACTTCTTCCATCACGCTGTCGGCAATACGCTCGTAAGCAGGACCGGACAAAACGGCGTGGGTGGCACAAGCGCGTACGCTCTTGGCGCCCATTTCTTTCAATACGGCAGCGGCTTTGCACAAGGTACCGGCGGTGTCAATCATGTCATCCACAATGATGATATTCTTGCCTTCCACTTCGCCGATGGCTGTAATGGTGTCCACGACATTGGCTTTTGCGCGGGTCTTGTGGCAGATGATAACAGGGCACTCCAAATATTTGGCGTAAGCCTGTGCTCTCTTGGCGCCACCCATATCCGGGGAGGCAATGGCCAAGTTGTCGATATTCAATTTTTTCAAGAAGGGGATGAATACGGTGCTGGCGTAGATATGAGCAACGGGGAAGTCAAAGAAACCCTGAATCTGGTCGGCGTGCAAGTCGCAAGTCATCACCATGTCTGCACCGGCGGTGTGCAACAAGTTTGCTACCAATTTGGCTCCGATAGATACTCTCGGACGGTCTTTTCTGTCCTGACGAGCCCAGCCAAAATAGGGCATAACTGCGATAACCTGGTGTGCAGAAGCACGTTTGGCCGCGTCAATCATCAATAAAAGCTCCATGAGATTCTCTGCGGGAGGGCAAGTAGACTGCACGATAAATACCGTGGCGCCTCTGACGCTCTCTTTGTAAGCAGGTTGGATTTCACCATCACTGAAAACATCTACAGAGGAATTGCCCAATTCAAGTCCCAGATGTTTCGCTACGTTTTTGCCAAATTCGTATGCATTACGACAGGCGAAAATTTTCATAGGGTGTACGTTGTTCATATCGCAGAAGTATTGTTTAAATTATTAAGTACAGATTCGATATAGTCTAAAATTTCTTCGCGGCCCAGTCGGCTTTCTGAAGAAGAAATAAAAGTCGGAGGGAGGCTCTCCCAATGTTCCAAAATGGCTTGTTTGTTGCGCTCAACCTGCTCGTTGAGGGCTTTTGCGCTCAATTTGTCGCCTTTGGTAAAGATGATGGCAAAGGGAATTTGTCCTTCACCCAATTCAAAAAGGAAATCCATGTCAATCTGTCCGATGTCATGGCGGGAGTCAATCAGCACGAACAGCATCACCAAATCGGGCGACAGGTTGATGTAGTTGCGTATGACCTGTTGGAGTTTCTTTTTCTCGTTGCCGGACATTTTGGCGTAGCCATAGCCAGGCAAATCGACCAAATACCAACTTCGGTTGATGAGAAAATGATTGACAAGGCGGGTTTTTCCGGGTTTGGAAGAGGTGAGAGCGAGCCCTTTACGTTGGCACAACATATTGATAAGAGAGGATTTACCCACATTCGACCTTCCGATGAAGGCGAATTCAGGGAAGACCTGTTTGGGTCTCTCCGAAATACTTGTGCTGCTTCCTGCAAATAATGCCTCAGTAATTTTCATACAGAACCGCGCTCCCTAAAATGCGTTGCAAAGATAGCGAAAAATGCTGATTTTTTTACTATATTTGTGCGATAGGTATAAAAGATTTATGTCTCAGAGAGAATATATCGATTTGAATGAACTCCAGTCCTTGATTCGAGAGGGTCTGGAGGATTGTTTTCCCATTCCTGTATGGGTGAAAGCTGAAATCAGTTCTCTCAAAGCCAAACGCGGAGGCCATTGTTATCTGGAGCTCTCCCAGTCCGATGAAGCCGGGACGCTGCTGGCCAAGGTAAAGGCCATTATCTGGGCGGGGCGCTATCGTGTGCTTGAAAATTATTTTACCTCGGTGACAGGGACGGATTTGCAAGAAGGGATGACCTTGTTGTTCAATGTGCAGATTAATTACAGCGAGCTTTATGGTTTATCTCTAATTGTCAATGATATAGACGCTTCTGCCATGTTGGGTGCCCAAGAGGAGGCCCGCAGAAAGACTTTGGCGCGTCTGGAGGCGGAGGGACGTTTCAAGACCCAGAAGGCGTTGGCTCTTGCGCCCCTTCCTTATCGTGTGGCGGTAATTTCGGCAGAGGATGCGGCGGGGTATAGAGATTTTATGCGTCATCTGCATGAGAATGAATTTGGCTTTGTCTTTGAGACTATGCTCTATCCGGCAATGATGCAAGGCGTTCAGGCGCCACTTTCCATCGCCCAGGCTCTGGAGCAGGTGCAGCAGGATGGACAGGCGGATGTGGTGATGATCCTTCGTGGCGGAGGCTCCAATCTGGATTTGCTGTGTTTTGACGATTATGGGTTGGCGGTGGCGATAGCAGATTGTTCCATTCCGGTTTTGACGGCGGTGGGGCACGATCAGGATTTTCATATCTGTGACCAGGTGGCCTATGATTTTGTGAAGACTCCCACGGCGCTGGCAGACTGGCTGTTGGATATTTACAAACAGGAAGATGAGTATATTTCATCTTATATCTCTCGTTTGTCAATGGCTTTTTATGCCAAACTTTCTCGTATGGAATCGCGTGTGGATATGCTTGAGAGCCGGATTTTAGCGGCGGATCCTCGTAATATCCTGAAAAGGGGGTATGTCCTGGCGGTGGATGGCAATGGGACGGTGCTCAAACGGGTGGCTGCGCTTTCAAAAGGGGATGCGATGACGGTACATTTTCCGGATGGTTGTGTGCATTGTCGGGTGGAGACGCTTACTCTCAAACAAAGTTGATGATTATGGAAGAAAATAAATTTGATTATGCCAAGGCAATGGCAGAGTTGGAAGAAATCGCCCAGCGTGTGGAAGACGCTTCTACGGGGCTGGAGGATATAGATAAATATATTGTCAGGACCAAGGAACTCGTCGAGGGTTGTCGCAATTATCTGCGTACAGCCCGCGAGCGTATTGATGTTTTGAAAAACCAATAACAAAATTTCAAAGTCATGTTGTACGAGAAGGATACTTATCTGGAGCCTTACAAGGAAAAGATTGACGCCCGTCATCAGCGTATAGCCGCGTTGCTGAAAAAAATGAGCAAGGGTAAATCGCTTTCCAAAGGCATCAATAACCACATGTACTACGGCCTTCACAAGATGAAGGATGGAAGTTGGGTCTTGCGTGAATGGGCACCCAATGCTGTAAAGATGTATCTGATAGGCGATTTTAACAATTGGAAACGCTCCGAAGCCTATGCGCTTAAGCCCGTCGGCGGCGGCAATTGGGAATTGGTGCTGGATGAAATGTTTTTGTCGCACGGTACGCTGTATAAATTGTATATCGAGTGGCCGGGTGGCGGCGCAGAGCGTCTGCCGGCTTACCTGACCCGCGCGGTGCAGGACGAGGATAGCAAGACATTCTGCGGACAGGTCTGGGACCCCGCCAAACCCTATCGTTGGCGCCACAAAAGGCCAGCCAAGGCATCTTTCCCCTTGATTTACGAGTGCCATATCGGCATGAGTGGCGAGAAAGAGGCCGTTGCTACGTTTGAGGAATTCAGAACGGAGGTCTTGCCGAAAGTGGTGGATTTGGGGTATAATACCTTACAAATCATGGCTTTGCAGGAGCATCCCTACTATGGCTCCTTTGGTTATCAAGTGTCAAATTTCTTTGCCCTCTCGTCCCGTTTCGGAACCCCGGAAGAATTCAAACGCCTGGTCGATGATGCCCACGCGAAAGGCATTGCGGTCGTGATGGATGTGGTACATTCTCATTCGGTTGATAATGAGGCGGAGGGGTTGAGCCGTTTTGATGGTAAAGAAGACCTGTATTTCTATTCGGGGGAGGCTGGAAGACACCCCGCGTGGGGCTCCCGTTGTTTCGATTATGGCAAAGACGAAGTGAAGTATTTCCTATTGTCCAATCTGAAATACTGGATGGAGGAATATCGTCTTGATGGTTTCCGTTTCGACGGCGTGACCAGTATGATTTATTGGAATCACGGTCTGGGACAGGATTTTTGCGATTATGCACCTTATTTCGATGACGGGGTGGATGAAAATGCCTTGGATTATTTGGCTCTGGCGAATGTGCTGGTAAAAGAAATCTGTCCGTCAGCCATTACGATTGCCGAGGAAGTGAGCGGAATGGCGGGTATGGCGAGTCCTTTTGAGGAGGGCGGTATCGGTTTTGACTACCGTATGAGCATGGGAGTAGCCGACCATTGGATCAAATGGATCAAGACCCTCACCGATCAGGAATGGAATATGGGAGAAATGTGGTGGGAACTCACCACGAAGCGTGCAGACGAGAAGACCATCAGCTATGCCGAATGTCACGACCAGGCCATGGTGGGCGATAAGACCATCATTTTCCGTCTGATGGACGCCGAAATGTACACCTCCATGAATAGAGAAAGCAGTTCCCTCGTGGTAGACAGGGGCATCGCCCTGCACAAAATGGTGCGTCTGATTACCTTGGCGTGCGCCGGAAACGGCTATTTGAACTTTATGGGCAACGAATTCGGGCATCCCGAATGGATAGATTTCCCGCGTGAGGGAAATAATTGGTCCCATCAATATGCCCGTCGTCAATGGTCTTTGGCTGAAAAAGGCTTTCTGCGCTACGTTGATTTGCGGAATTTCGACAAGGCGATGATTCATTTTGCCGAAAAAGAGCAACTTTTGACGCAAACGCCAGAGGCACTTGTGATAGATCAAGAGAAAAAAATCTTGATATTCAGAAGAATGAATTGTATCTTTGCAGCCAATTTTAATCCAACTGAATCTTTTGATTCATACGGATTTGCGGCTCCCGCAGGAAAATACAGTCTGGTTCTGGATACGGACCAGGCTGCTTTTGGTGGGTTTTCCCGTCTGAAAGAGGGTCAGGAACATTTTACGCTTCCTGAGAAATCGCCCAACGGCCCGCAGGAATATAATGATACTTTGTTCCTTTATCTGCCGGCACGAACTATGCTGGTACTGAAAAAGGAAGATTAAAAATAAATGATATGGCATTTCTAACATTCAACAAAGCGGAACTTGTCAATCTGTCTTATTCGCTCAAACGCGAGATTATCAGCGCCAACAAGACGGGCGCCTATTGCAACACGTCCATCGTGGCTTGCAATACCCGTCGTTACCACGGCCTGCTGGCTGTGCCGGTTGATGCGTTGGGTGGCGGCAAATACATGTTGCTTTCCGCCCTCGATGAGAGTCTTTATTTGAGTGGCAGACAATTCAACTTGGGTATCCATTGCTATGGTGGCCAATATGACCCGAAAGGACACAAATACATTGTGGACTTCGATGTGAACCCCATTCCGACCCTCACCTACAAAGTCGGCGAGATTGTTTTGAAGAAATCTTTGCTTCTCACGCCCGACTCCGATCAGGTGATGATTCGTTATGAATTGGTGGCTTCTCCTTCTGTGGTTAAGATGACCCTCCGCCCTTTCCTGGCATTCAGAAGTATTCACGCCTTGACCCAGCAAAATGCGCAGGCAGATACTTCTTATCGTGAAATCAACGGAGGTGCAGCCTTCAAGATGTATCCCGGTTTCCCGGATTTGAATATTCAGCTCAGTTCTGCAAAATCTTCGTTCAAATATGCACCCTGCTGGTACAAGGGAGTGACTTACTCCGATGAGTACCGTCGTGGATTTGACTGCATCGAAGACCTTTTTGTTCCCGGTGATTTCTGCGTGGAGATGAAAAAAGGCGATGTGCTCGTTGTGGCAGCCGGTGTGGGTGAGGTTGCTCCCCGCAGCATCAAGAGCCGCTACGACAAGGCAGAGAAGTCGATGGACGCCAGCGACAACTTCCAGGACGTGCTTGTACACAATGCCGATTTGCTCAAATACAGCCGCGATGGCCGCAAACGTATTTGCGCCGGTTTTTCCTGGTTGGATGCCGGTCTGTTGCGTGAGACGGTCGTTTCCTTGCCGGGTCTGACTTTGTATGCCGATGGCGATTGTGCTGAATTTGAAGAGATTCTGGATAATTTGATTGCAGACAACGAAGAACGTCTGTATCGCCGTACCACCCAGGTGGAGGCACCTTTGCGTATCGCAGATGTGTTGCAGCAGTACATTGCTTTTGCCGGTGGTGAGAAAGATGTTTGGAAAAAATACGGCAAAGTCATGTGCGGCATCATCGAGAGCTATGCTCCCGGCGTGAGAAAAGAGGTCGGTTTGCATCCCAACGGTCTGTTGTGGGCGCAGATGGATCGCACGGCTCTTTCTTGGATGAATGCCTATGTGGATGGCTATCCTGTGACGGAACGTGCCGGTTATCAGGTTGACACCAATGCTTGGTGGTACAACGCCCTGTGCTTCGCTTTGGAGATGGAAGAGAAGTATGGTGCGAAAAAGAACGACTTTGTGAACAAATGGAGCAAGGTGCGCGATTTGGCAAAGGCCAATTTCCAAGCTACTTTCTACAATGAGAGCAAGGGGTATTTGGCTGACTATGTGGACAATGCCGGCGGACACTTTGAGGTTCGTCCCAACCAGATGGTTGCCGTGTACGTGCCTTATTCTCCGGTAGATGACGAGGTGAAGAGCCAGATTATGTCTGTGGTGAAGAGCGAACTTGTGACCAAACGCGGTCTTCGCACCCTCTCTCCCCGTAACGTAAATTATAGAGGTGTCTATGAAGGTTCCCAGCGTGATCGCGACTTGGCTTATCACCAAGGTTGTACCCGTCCCGAGTTGTTGGGTGCCTATATTGACATCAACTTCAAGATGGTAGGCCCTGCATTTGTGAAGAAGGCAGAGTATTTGCTTGAAGGATTTTTGGAAGATATCAGCAAACACGGCGTGGGCGCATTTTCCGAGTTGTACGATGGAGATCCCCCGCACGAGCCGCACGGAGCCATTTCTTCGGCCTGTGCCACCGCATCGTTGTTGTGGAGTGAATATCTGATTGCAGTAAATAAATTAGAGAAATAAATATGAAGGTATTGATGTTCGGTTGGGAGTTTCCTCCCCACATCGCAGGAGGTCTTGGAACGGCTTGCTACGGTATGACAAAAGGACTTGCGGCCAATGATGTCGAGGTGCTTTTCGTGATGCCCTCTGCCAGCGGTGACGAGGACCAAAGTGCGGTGAAAATTATCAATGCGAGCGATGTGGCTGTCGATGTAACGACACGCACCGTCGATGAATTTTTGGGCAAGGTCCAGTTCGTTCATATTGGCACCAACATGATTCCCTATGTCTCTCCCGAAGAATTCTCAACCATCGTTGAGGAGGAACGCAGAAGACAGACGGAGGATTTTCGTGTGCAATACGGACAGAAATATAAATTTTCCGGCAAATACGGTGCAAACTTGATGGAAGAGGTTGCCCGTTACGCCATGGTTGGTGCCACGATTGCCATGCAGCACAAGGATGAGTTTGATGTCATCCACGCGCACGACTGGTTGACGTATTTGGCCGGTATTGCCGCGAAACAGCTTACAGGTAAACCCTTGGTGGTTCATGTGCATGCGACTTCCTTTGACCGAAGCAGCGACGACAACATTGACACGCGCGTCTATGATTTGGAGCGCAAAGGTATGTTGGCTGCTGACAAAGTGATTGCCGTGAGTGATTTGACCCGCAATATCTGTATTAATAAATATGGTGTTGCGCCGGACAAGGTGGTTGCGGTACACAATGCCGTGGATTTCAGCGGACGCGAAAACATTCAGGTAGAGCGCGGCGTGAAAGACAAGGTGGTGACCTTCCTGGGTCGTGTGACCTATCAGAAAGGTCCCGAGTATTTCATCGAGGCGGCTGCCAAAATCCTCAAACGTTGCGAAAATGTGCGTTTTGTGATGGCCGGTAGCGGTGATATGCTCAACAAGTGTATTCGCCACGTCGCCCGTTTGGGTATTTCCGAGCGCTTCCACTTCACGGGTTTCTTGCGTGGAGCGGATGTGCAGAAAATGTTTGCCTTGTCGGATGTTTATGTAATGCCTTCCATCAGTGAGCCTTTCGGAATTTCACCTTTGGAGGCCATGCAGACCTATGTTCCGTCCATCATCAGTAAGCAGTCCGGATGTGCGGAAATTCTCGACTACGCCCTCAAGACCGACTTCTGGGATGTGGACGCGATGGCAGACGCTATCTACGGATTGCTCAATTATCCCGCTCTGTCCAAGGTGGCCGCCGAGAAAGGACACGATGAGGTGAATGCCATCAAATGGGTCAATGCGGCCGCAAAAGTTAAACAAGTTTATCAGTCAGTTCTCTAGGATATGAAAAAGAGTATTTGCCTTTATTTCCACGTGCATCAGCCGACCCGTCTTCGTCTTTTCAGATTTTTCGACATCGGAAAGAGTTCGCACTATTATGATGATTTTAACAACAGAACCATTCTCAAAAGAGTGGCTCAGAAATGCTACCTTCCTGCCAACGCCTTGTTGCTGGATTTGATCAACCGTCACGGTGGCAATTTCAAAGTGTCATTCAGTATTACCGGTTCTTTGTTGGAGCAGTTGGACAGATATTGTCCCGAGGTTATCGAGAGTTTCCGTAAGCTGGCTGATACCGGTTGTGTGGAGTTCCTTTCCGAGACCTATTATCACTCTTTGGCCTCTCTGGCACAGCCTGAGGACTTCAAACATCAGGTAAACCGCCACAGAAAAGCCATTGAAAAATACTTCGGTAAGACCCCCGTTACCTTCCGCAATACCGAGTTGATTTATTCTGACAACATCGGTGCGATGGTTAGCGAGATGGGATACAAAACCATGATTACCGAGGGTGCCAAGCATATTTTGGGTTGGAAAAGCCCCAACTTCCTGTATAGCTGCGCTGCCGCTTCCGATTTGAAACTCTTGTTGAAGAATTCTTCGTTGAGCGACGATATCGCTTTCCGTTTCTCCGATAAGGGATGGGCAGAGTGGCCGCTTACCGCTGACAAGTATTTGCTCTGGCTCAAGGATGCCGCACAAAATGACGATATTGTCAATTTGTTTATGGACTATGAGACTTTTGGTGAGCACCAGAAGGCCTCTTGCGGTATTTTTGACTTCCTCAAATGCTTGCCTGACGTGGTTTTGCACGATGGTACCTTTGAATTTGTTACGCCTGCGATTGCTTCCCAGAAGCATGCGGCTGTGGCTCCCCTCGATGTGCCCGATGCTATTTCTTGGGCCGACGAGGAAAGAGACGTGTCTGCATGGCTCGGTAACGAATTGCAGAACGATGCGTTCAACAAATTGTATGCGTTGAGCGAGAAATTGGGCATTTTGAATGACGACGCCCTCTGGTCTGACTACGGCCATTTGCAGGAGAGCGACCATTTCTATTATATGTGTACCAAATTCTTCTCTGACGGCGCCGTACACAAGTATTTCAACCCCTACGATACGCCCTATGAGGCTTTCATCAACTATATGAACGTCTTGAGTGACTTCTATATCCGTGTGGATGACGCCCTCGCTTCCGGCAATGTGAGCCGTGTGAACGAGAGCCCTGTCGCTCCTGTGCGCATCGTAAAACCGAAAAAGAAAGCAACGGCAGAAAAAGCAGCGGCTAAAAAACCCGCCGCTAAAAAGACGGTAAGCAAGAAGACCACTGCCAAAAAGAAAGAATAACTTAACCTTTATTTATATATATTACAATGGGATACAGAAACATTGAAGTTAACCAGCCTTCCTGGAACACAGTATTAGTTAGAAGACAATTGACCGGCGTATTGGCCGAATTGGAAACCTTGTCAAAGAACCTTTGGTGGTGTTGGAATGACTCTGCCAGAGAGTTGTTCAAGTCCATCGACCCTGAAGCTTGGCAGGCAGCTGGTGAAAACCCGATTTTGATGCTTGACCGCATTAGTTCGCGCAAGTACAAAGAATTGAAGAACGACAGCGCATTTTTGGCTCGTTTGTCAGCCGTGACCGCTGAGTTCAAGGAGTATATGAAATTGAAGGAGCAGCGTACCGACCCTTCCATCGCATATTTCTGTATGGAATATGGTTTGGACACCTCCCTCAAAATTTATTCCGGCGGTTTGGGTATTTTGGCCGGTGACTACCTCAAAGAGACCAGTGATATGAATGTCAACATGGTCGCTGTAGGTTTGTTCTACCGCTATGGCTATTTCACCCAGATGCTTTCCGCTTATGGTGATCAGATTTCCAAATATGACGCACAGGATTTCTTCCGCACCCCGGCACAGCCCGTTTACGATGCCAATGGCAACTGGCTGACTGTCAGCGTAGATTTCCCGGGCCGCGTGCTTAAAGCCCGTGTTTGGAAAGTGGCTGTGGGTCGTACCGACCTCTATTTGATGGATACCGACTACGAGGACAACCGCATGGATGACCGCTCCGTAACTCACCACCTCTATGGCGGTGACTGGGAGAACCGTTTGAAACAGGAGATGTTGCTCGGTGTGGGTGGTATTCGTTTGCTCCGCGCTTTGGGTATGAATCCTCAGGTTTACCACTGCAACGAGGGACACGCCGCTTTCATTGGTTTGGAGCGTTTGAACGAGTATATCAACAATGACAATTTGTCTTTCGACGAGGCGTTGGAAGTGGTTCGTGCTTCTTCTCTCTTTACGACTCATACCCCCGTTCCTGCCGGTCACGATGCCTTCGAAGACGGTATGTTGGGCCAGTATATCGGTAAATTTGAGCGTGCGTTGAAAGTCAATTGGACGACTTTGATGAGCTTGGGTAAAATCAATCCCAAAGATAGCTCAGAGAAATTCTCCATGTCCATCCTCGCTGCCAATATCTCTCAGGAGGTCAATGGTGTGAGCTGGTTGCATGGTGAGGTGAGCAAGGATATCTTGAACAAGATGTGGCCGGGCTACCTCAAGGATGAATTGCATGTAAGCTACGTTACCAACGGTGTGCACTACCCGACTTGGTGTGCGCCCGAGTGGAAGACCGTACACGCAAAAGTATTCGGTGAGGAATTCAAGACTCACCACTATGATAAATCTTGCTTCGACGGCATTTACAAAGTGTCCGATGAGACTGTTTGGAATGTAAGAACGACCCTCAAAACACGTTTGATTGACTTTATCAAAGAGCGCTTGAGCGATCCTATTGCAGCCAACCACTACTCTCCCCGTCAGATTGTGACCATCAAGGAGACCCTTCGTGACGATGTTTTGACCATCGGTTTCGCAAGACGTTTTGCAACTTACAAACGTGCACACTTGTTGTTCCGCGATTTGGACCGTTTGAATGAGATTGTCAACGACCCCAAGCAGCCTGTACAGTTTATCTTTGCCGGTAAGGCTCACCCTGCTGACAAAGCCGGTCAGGACTTGATCAGACACATTGTTGAGATTTCCAAAGATGAGCGCTTTATCGGTAAGATTCTCTTCATCCCCAACTACGACATCACGTTGGCGAAATTGCTCGTACAGGGTGTGGATGTGTGGATGAACAACCCTACCCGTCCTTTGGAGGCTTCCGGTACTTCTGGTGAAAAGGCTTCTATGAACGGTGTAATGCACTTCTCCGTACTTGACGGATGGTGGGTTGAGGGCTACAAGAAAGGTGCCGGTTGGGCCCTTCCTATGGAACGTACCTACGAAGATCAGAACTACCAGGATGAGTTGGATGCAGCGACCATTTACGGTATCATCGAGAACGAAATCGCTCCTGCCTTCTACAATGTGAACCCTGGTACGGGCCGCAGTGCAGAGTGGATTGAGTTTATCAAGAATACCATCGCACAGGTTGCTTGCAACTTTACGACCAACCGTATGTTGACGGATTATGTGAACCAGTACTATGTTCCTCAGTCTGCCCGTGTTACGGCGTTGTCAGCTGACAATTATGAGACGGCCAAGAAAATCGCTTCTTGGAAACGCAACATGCGTCTTGACTGGTCCGGTATCGAGGTGATTTCCGTTTCTCGTCCCGATAGCATCATCAACCAGATTTCTACCGATGGACACTTCGATGCAGAGGTTGTTTTGGGTCTTCGCAATATCAAACCCGAGGATATCGGCGTTGAGATTCTGGTGGCTTCTGTCAATGAGAAAGGTCAGTACCACATTGAGGAAAAATGTGAGTTGGCTGTCGTTTCTTCCGAGGCAGACAAGACGGTATATCGCGCTACCTTGGTTCCTGCAATGGCCGGTTTCTACCAGATGGCCGTTCGTATGTATGCCAAGAATGACCTTCTTCCTCACAGACAGGATTTTGAGTTGGTGAAATGGTTGTAGCCACAGGCTTTTTTGACGGTGTTCATCTTGGACACCGTCATATTATACAGACTTTGATCGATGAGGCTCGTAGGAGAAAAACCCAGAGCCTCATCATCACATTTTGGCCTCATCCGCGCAATGTGTTGCAAAATGGGGCTCGGGATTTGCGCCTGCTGACCTCCTTGCAGGAGAAAAAAGAGAAGCTGCTCTCTCTGGGCGTGGATCGCGTGGAGGTGTTGGATTTTTCCAAGACTTTCAGCGGCATGACGATGCAAGAATACGTCGAGCAGATTTTGGTAGGAAAATATAAGGCGGAGTGTCTCGTGCTGGGCTATGACAATAGAATGGGACGTGACTGCCAGGAGCCGCAACAAATACTTCCCATCGCCCAGGCTGCCGGTGTAGACGTGGTGTTTGCAGAAGCGGTTTATATGGATAATCAGGCAGTTAGCTCTACTCGCGTGCGCAAAGCGATTGCGAGCGGGAAAGTGGGAGAAGCTGCCAAGATGTTAGGAGAAAATTATTCTCTGCATGGTGTGGTTGTCGCAGGTAAGCGTTTGGGACGCACCCTCGGTTATCCGACGGCAAACATGCAGTTGTACGACCCTCTGAAGGCGATTCCTGCTCCGGGCGTTTATGCCGTTGAGGTGCAGACTTTGGGTGGGGTTTTTGGAGGAATGTGCAACATTGGTTACCGTCCTACGGTTGCCAGCGGAGGAGGTTTGACCATTGAAACCCATATTTTGGATTTTAATGAAGATATTTATGGCTTGGATATGCGTCTGAGTTTTGTTTCTCGAATTCGTGAAGAGGTTCGTTTTTCTTCTTTGACGGAACTTTCGGAACAATTAGGCAAGGATAAGCAGCGGGCTATGGATATTTTGAAAGAAAATAAGATACAATAAAATATAGAAAACATTTATTATCTTTGTGTTATGCAGATACATTATATGACCCAGGAAGGGTTGGAAAAACTAAAAAATGATTTGGCTGAGGCGATTGCTAAACGTCCTGTAATTTCAGCCGCTATTGCAGAGGCTCGTGATAAAGGCGACCTTTCTGAAAATGCCGAGTATGAATCCGCCCGTGAGCAGCAGGGCTTGTTGGAGCTTCAAATCAGCAAGCTTCAAAACCTCATTGCTTCTGCCCGCGTGATTGATGAGACACAAATCGGTGTGGACAAAGTGCAGCTTCTTAACAAAGTGAAAATCAAGAATTTGGCTATGAATAGCATCATGGAATTCACTTTAGTAGGTGAGAATGAGGCAGACTTTGCCCATGGCAAGTTGGCTATCACAACCCCCATTGGAAAAGCCCTCTTGGGACACCAGAAAGGAGATGTGGTCGAGGCTACGACTCCTGCCGGATCCATGAAAATGGAAATTCTTGAAATCTCATTGTAAATTTTTAACAGCCCTGTCTTATGGCAACCATTTTTACCCGTATCGCCCTTGGTGAAATTCCCTCTTACAAGGTGGCAGAAAGCGAGGATTACTATGCTTTTTTGGATATCGCTCCCATGGCAAAAGGCCATACGCTTGTGATTCCCAAAAAGGTGGAAGATGATTATATCTTCAATCTGGATGAGAAATGTTATGAGGGCTTGTGGGCCTTTGCCCGCCGTGTTGCCAAAGCATTGGGACAGGCTGTTCCTTGCCAAAGAGTCGGAGTGGCAGTCTTGGGTATGGAAGTGCCCCATACTCATATCCATTTGGTTCCGCTCCAGTCGGAGGCCGATATGGATTTTCGTAAAGAAAAACTCCAACTTTCGCAGGATGAAATGGCACAGATTGCCGAGTCTATCCATTCTGCATTCCTTTCTTTGGAAAAATAAATTTCTTCCAAAAGCCGATGAAACGAATTATTCTCCCTCTATTGATGCTTGTCGCGCTTGTTTCCTGTAATCAGGCGCGTTTTTCCGGTCAAATCAGCGGTGTTGCTCAGGATAGCCTGGTGCTTGAAAAACTGAATGTTAATTATGCTGAACCGGTCGATACCCTTGTGACCGATGAGACGGGTAAATTTGCCTGTCGTATCAGCTTTGATTCATCCAATCCCGAGTTCTTCTATTTGAACTATCAAGGCAGACGCTTGGCAACCTTGCTGTTAAAGAAAGGTGACAAGGTTTATTTCGAGTCTGATAGTCTGGGAAATGGCGTTTTAAGTGGTTCGGAGGAGTCTTCCCGTATGATGGAAAGCGAGAAAGAGTATGCGAAAATCAATGCACGTTGCTCTTATTTTGCTACCCGTCTGGAGGGGCTGCCGCAAAATACCCGCCATGCTGCTTCTTTGCGTCGTGAGGTGTCGGAGAATTATTTGAAGTTGTATCGTTCCAGCGTGCGCTATGTGCTGGAGAATCCTCGTTCTATGACCAGCGTGCCGGTGCTTTTTAGAAAATTAGGCGAAATGCCTGTTTTCAATCAGCCCATGGATGCCTTGCATTTTAGGAATTTAGCGGATTCGCTTTCTACTATCTATCCCACTTCTCCTTATGTGCGGGCTTTGCAGAAAGAGGCGCAAAGACGTGAAAAAGGACTTTCCCTTGTCAATAAAATCGATTCTGTCGCCGTTGTGGGCTTCCCCGAGATAGAATTGCCGAACATTCACTCTCAAAAAGTCAAGCTCAGCGAGGTGGATGCCAAGGTGATTTTGCTGCATTTCTGGACCTGTAAGGACGGCGCGCAGAAGCTTTATAATCAGGATGTCTTGAAGCCTTTGTATGAGAAATATCATGCAAAAGGTCTGGAAATCTATCAGGTTGCGTTGGATGTGGATAAATTTGATTGGGCCCAGGTGGTCAAAGCGCAGAATATGCCTTGGCTGAACGTGTGTGATATCCGCGGAGGCTCTTCTTCTTATTTGTCGCTCTACAATGTGAGCGCTCTCCCTGCCCAGTACCTTATTGTGGACGGTGCGCTTACCGCCGAGCAGCCGAGCAGCCCGGAATCTCTCAAGCAACTTCTTTCGAAGCTCCTAAAATAGTTTCTTTTTGCTGACGGTGGCGACGAATTCTTTCAGATAGAAAGGTTCGAAATAAGCCACATCCTCAAAGCGTTGCGCATCGAAGGCCGCCTGTGCGGCTTGGCACATGTCACATGCTTTGGGTTGGCAGTTGATAAAGCTGCAGCGGGAAATATCTACGCCCTGTTCGCTCAAAAGTCGTTGGCATTTTTCTGCCGCATCTCCGATGAAAAGCAACTTTTTGCCATTAATGTCGATGTCGAATGTGTCCTCTCCGATAATCAGCGGGCGAATTTCGCCTGTGCGCTGTGCTTTCGTTTCCGCAGCTTCCGCATTTTGTGGCAGGCTTCCGTTCGCCGTTCCATTTATGCTATAAGTGGCCGTGTAGATTTCATTTCTGCGGGCGTCAATCACGGGAAAAATGCCCTCACATCCTGCCGGAATTTCCCCTCGCGTCCAAGCCCCCTCGACCAGAACGTCCAAAGTCCCGACGGCCAGCAGCGGCAATCCCGCACCGAAACAAAGCCCTTTTGCCGAACTCACACCCACACGCAAACCTGTGTAGGAGCCGGGCCCCTTGCTGACGGCCACTCCATCGCAATCCTGCACCCTTAAATTGCGTTCTTTCAGCAATTCGTCAATGAGTACAGCCGTCATGGATGCGTGGCTTCTTTCGGTCTGGCTTTCTTTGTAGGCTACACATTTTCCCTCTTCGCAAAGTGCGACCGAGCAGAGTGCAGCAGAGGTCTCTATCAGCAGGATGCGACTCATAGATTAGAGAGGTTTGGAAGTTATCAATTCTTTGAAATAGGGGAAAACCACGTCTGAAATGGTTTTGATGGCCGTGTAAAGTCCGGATTGTGCCAAGGTGGCGTTATCCACAAAGCCGAATTGCTGGTTGAGGGAGGTGAAAAGCTGTATGGCAATGCCGATGAACAAGACATATTTCATCATGCTGAAAATGGCACCGAGCAATCGGTTCAACCAGCCCAGCATGGCGAGTTTGAAAATTTTTTCCACCAATTTTCCCAGTAGGTTGCAAAGCAGTCCGACGCCGATGAAAATGATGAGAAAAGAGATGATTTTCAGTATGACTTCCGAGGTGGAAATATATTGGGAAAGCCATTCGCCAAAAGCGCTTGCACAGGTAAAGGACAGCCACACGCTCACCAGGATGGAGATGAGGGAAAAAGCCTGAGAGACAAAGCCTTTGCGAATACCCATGATGGCTCCGATTGCGAGGATGAGTAGGATGATGATATCTAATGCGTTCATACAATATATGGAATAAATTTCGTATCTTTGCGGACTTATTTATAACCTTGCTTGTAAGCCGGCTCCAAAAGGGGCAAAGAGTGGTGCAAAATTAGTAAAAAATATGAAATTTAACGAGTATAAGCAGTTGGACCTTGTTTCTATCGGAAACAGCGTTCTCGACAAGTGGCAGAAGGAAAATGCTTTTGAAACTTCGCTTCAGTTGCGTGAGGGGGAGAAGGAGTTTGTCTTTTTTGAGGGACCTCCTTCGGCGAATGGTATGCCGGGTATTCACCACGTCATGGCACGCAGTATCAAGGATTCCATCTGCCGTTACAAGACCATGAGCGGTTTCAAGGTGTCCCGCCGTGCCGGTTGGGATACGCATGGACTTCCAGTGGAGTTGGGTGTGGAGAAATTGCTCGGTATCACCAAAGAGGATATCGGAAAGAAAATTACCGTTGAGGAATACAATGCCGCCTGCCGCAAGGAAGTGATGAAATATACGCAGGAGTGGGTGAATCTGACCGAACGCATCGGTTATTGGGTGGATATGAACGACCCTTACATCACCTACGACAACCGTTATATCGAGACGCTTTGGTATTTGCTCAAGGATATCTACGACAAGGGTTATCTCTACAAGGGCAAATCCGTACAGCCTTATTCTCCTGCTGCAGGAACGGGTTTGAGTTCGCACGAGTTGAACCAGCCGGGTTGCTACCGCGACGTGAAGGATACGACGGCGACCGTGCAGTTTGAGGTGATTCGTGACGAGCAGTCTGAAGCCTTCTTCCAGGCCGCTGCTTGCGATAAATTGTATTTCCTCGCCTGGACCACCACTCCTTGGACCTTGCCGTCCAATACCGCCCTTTGTGTGGGTCCGAATATCGAGTATGTGATGGTCGAGTCGGCCAATCCTTATACCGGAACCCCTTGCACTTACATTGTAGCCAAGGCGTTGGTGTCTTCTCTTTTCAATGGGAAAGTGCCTTTCAAGGTGCTGGATGTTGTTTACAAGGGTTCACAGCTTGTCGGTATCCGTTATCAGCAGTTGATTGATTGGTTCCGTCCCGATGAGGGCGCGTTCCGTGTGATTCCCGGTGATTACGTGACCACTGAAGATGGTACCGGTATCGTTCATATCGCTCCTACTTTTGGTGCGGATGACGCCAAAGTGGCCAAACAAGCAGGTGTTCCCGCTTTGCTCGTGAAGGACAAAGATGGCAATCCTCAGGCCCAGGTGGACTATCAGGGACGCTTCTATCGTTTGGAGGACCTCGATGCAACTTATGTGGCCGAGCGTGTGGCTGATTCTTACAATCAGTGGGCAGGCCGTTATGTGAAAAATGCCTACGACAGTTCTTTGGCACCCGATGTCGAGACTTTGGATGTAGAGCTTTGCGTATGGCTCAAATCCCAGGGCAAGGCCTTTAAGATTGAGAAACATACCCATACCTATCCCCATTGCTGGCGCACGGACAAGCCGGTTTTGTATTACCCGTTGAATTCTTGGTTTATCAAGACGACGGCCGTTCGTGAGCAGATGATGGCCCTCAATGAGCAAATCAACTGGAAGCCCGAATCTACCGGTACAGGTCGTTTTGGCAAGTGGTTGGAAAATATCCAGGACTGGAATCTCTCCCGCAGTCGTTATTGGGGTACGCCTCTTCCTATCTGGCGCACCGAAGATGGCAAAGAAGAGAAATGCATAGGAACGCTCAAAGAGCTTTATGCTGAAATGGAAAAAGCCGTTGCAGCGGGCGTTATGGCAGAGAATCCTTTCAAGCTGGCCGGTTTTGACCCCGAGGATATGTCCAAGGAGAATTACGATAAAATCGACTTGCACCGTCCTTACGTTGATCGCATCTATTTGGTGTCCGACAGCGGCCGCAAGATGGTGCGCGAGACTGATTTGATTGACGTGTGGTTTGACTCCGGTGCCATGCCGTATGCGCAGGAAGGTTTGCGTGGACGCGACAATGAGAAATTCGGTTGTACGGCAGACTTTATCGCAGAGGGCGTCGATCAGACCCGCGGATGGTTCTATACTTTGCACGCCATTCATACGATGGTGAATGGTTCTTGTGCGTTTAAGACCGTGATTTCCAACGGATTGGTTTTGGATAAAGACGGCAATAAGATGAGCAAGCGTCTGGGCAACGCGGTGGATCCTTTCATGGCGTTGGATACCTATGGCGCCGATGCGCTCCGCTGGTATATGCTTACCAATGCCCAGCCTTGGGATAACTTGAAATTCGACGAGAGTGGTGTGGCAGAGGTGCGTAGAAAATTCTTCGGAACCTTGTATAACACCTATTCCCTGTTCGCTGTATATGCCAATATCGACAACTTCGATCCCGCCCAGGCCTTGATTCCTTATGCGCAGCGTCCTGAATTTGACCGCTGGATTATCAGCAATCTCAATTCTTTGGTGAAAAATGTAAATGCTTGTTATGAGGATTACAATATCACCGATGCCGGTCGTATGATTCAGGATTTTGTGTGCGATAATTTGAGTAACTGGTATATCCGTCTCAATAAGAAGCGTATCTGGTCTTCCGGCATGAATGATGATAAATTGTCTGCTTATCAGACTATTTACGAGGTGCTCAAGACCGTGGCTTTGTTGGCGGCTCCCATTGCGCCCTTCTTTACGGACAAGCTCTATTGTGACCTTGTTGAGGGGGCAGCCAATGTGCATTTTGAAAGCATGCCTGGTTTTGATGAGACGCTGATTGACAAGGATTTGGAGGAGAGAATGGCCTTGGCTCAGAAGTCTTGCTCCATGATTTTGGCGTTGAGAAAGAAGGTGGGTATCAATGTGAAGAAACCGCTTCCTCGTTTGATGATTCCTGTGCTCAGTGACGAGTTGCAGGCCCAATTGGAAGCTGTTGAGTCTGTGATTTTGGCGGAGGTAAACGTCAAACAAATGGAGTTTATCAGCGATACTACCGGTATTATCACCAAGAAAATCAAACCGAACTTCAAGACTTTGGGTAAGCGCTACGGTGCCAGAATGAAAGAAATCGCTGCGGCATTCGCTACTTTGGAGCAGGCGCAAATCGCCGAAATCGAGCGTTCACAAGAGGCTTATGCGTTGGCTTTGCCCGGCGGCGAGGTGCTTTTGGAAAAAGGTGATTATGAAATCCACTCTGAAGACATGCCCGGCTGGTTGGTTGCTTCCGAGGGGCAGCTTACGATTGCCTTGGATGTGACCCTGACTCCCGAATTGATTCAGGAGGGTATCGCCCGTGAGCTCATCCGTCCTATTCAGAATTTGCGTAAGGAAAATGATTTCTCTGTGACCGACCGTATCAGCACAAAGGTATATGCGGATGGTCAGGCTTATGAGGATATCCAAGCAGCATTGGCTAACTATAAAGATTACGTTATGTCCCAGACCCTTTCTACGTCTCTGATTTTGGAGACATTGGCCCAAGCGCCCGCCGAGGCCGCCGAGGTAGAATGGGATGATTGTAACATTAAAATAAAAGTAGAAAAAAACTAATACCTTAATTAATTATGGCAGAAGAAAATGTAAAAGTTCGTTACAGCGACGAAGAACTTCAGGAATTCAAGCAGATTATTCTTGATATGCTTGCCAAAGCCAAGGAGCAATATGCTGAACTTCGCAAAACGGATAACAACGACATTACTGACACCTCTCACTCTTTCAATGCGATGGAAGAGGGTGCAGCCAGTCTTTCCAAAGAAGAAAGAAGTCAGTTGGCACAACGTCAGAATAAGTTTATCCAAAATTTGGAGGCGGCTCTCGTTCGTATTGAGAACAAGACTTATGGAATCTGTCGTGTGACCGGAAAATTGATTCCCAAGGAGCGTTTGCGTCTGGTTCCCCACGCCACCCTGACCATCGAGGCAAAGGAAGGCTTGGCAAAGCAGGGTAGAAACTAATATGAAGAAAAACGGACTCTCAACAGGCTGGAAGCTATTTATCCTGGGGTTTCTGCTTGTGTTGATAGATCAAATTATTAAAATTCTCGTCAAGACCAATATGACTCTTGGCGAGAGTTTTTGTGTGCTGGGAGATTGGTTTCGCATCCTCTTTATAGAGAATGAAGGCATGGCTTTCGGAATGAAGTTCGGTGGCAAAATCGGAAAGTTGCTCCTGACAGTGTTCCGTTTGGGTTTGTTTTCCGCTCTGTGCTGGTGGATTCACAAGTTGATTAAAAGGGGGAATGTGCCTTGTGGCGTGCTGGTAGGGCTGACATTGATTACAGCCGGCGCGATGGGAAACATTGTGGACTGTGTGCTGTATGGTCAGATTTTTTCCGAATCGGTCTATGGCGGCCCTGTTGCCGCGCTGGGCGGTGAACCTTATGCTCCTATATTTTTCGGAAAAGTGGTGGATATGTTCTATTTTCCGCTCATTGATACCGTCTGGCCGGAGTGGGTCCCTTTTGTGGGAGGCAGCTCTTTCCGTTTTTTTGAACCGGTCTTCAATTTTGCTGACAGCTGTGTCACGGTAGGTGCCTTTTATCTCATTCTCTTTCATTATAAGTTTTTTGCGACAGAGAAATAATCTTGGCACTTCAAAAAAAAAGTCGTATATTTGCAGCCCCAAAAATGGGGAAAGGAAACATAAATTAAAGATTTACAATTATTTATGCCTACAATTCAACAATTAGTTCGCAAAGGCCGCGAGGTTATTGAAGTAAAAAGCAAATCTCGTGCGCTGGATTCTTGTCCTCAGAGAAGAGGCGTTTGCGTGCGTGTGTACACCACTACACCTAAGAAACCTAACTCAGCAATGAGAAAGGTTGCGCGTGTGCGTCTTACTAACTCAAAAGAGGTCAATGCGTACATCCCTGGAGAGGGCCACAACTTGCAGGAGCACTCAATCGTGCTCGTTCGCGGTGGTCGTGTAAAAGACCTTCCTGGTGTACGTTACCACATCCTTAGAGGAGCTTTGGATACTGCGGGCGTAGAGGGCAGGACTCAGTCCCGTTCCCTTTATGGCGCGAAGAGACCTAAGAAATCTAAGAAGTAACATTTTTTTATTCTATCACTTTTAATTATTTGAAAAATGAGAAAATCGAAGCCTAAGAAGAGGATTCT
>CAJGBW010000021.1 GCA_904501835.1 uncultured Bacteroidales bacterium | reverse complement strand
GGTTCGTAATGACCTTCGTGATTTGACCAAGTTCCTTATCGGTGATAAGAGCAAATGGTTCACTGTTGATATTGAAGATGTCGTATCATACGACGGTGCCAGTGCTGGAATAGTTACAAGGGTGTCATACAAGCAAAAGATACTTGATTTCCTTGCTATGAACAGGGATTTGCCTGTGCTTCGTAAGATATATGCAATGGAGCAGTTGACTTCTGATGATGTCTGTGAACTTGAAAGGATATTGTGGAAGGAGCTGGGTGATAAGGAAGATTATGACAAATATACTGCAGGTATGCCTTGTGGACCGAATGTGGCAATGTTCATCCGTTCAGTTATAGGTGTGGATAGAAAGGAAGCAGTAGAGAGATTTAGTAGATTCTTGTCCGGTGCGGTCCTGAATAGTGAACAGGAAGAATTCCTGATGATAATCATATCTTATGTCTGCGAGAATGGTGATATTACCAAGGAGATAGTGGTGAACGAATATCCATTTGACGAGAGATTGTCCGTGTTCGGTTCCTATATGATGCCTTTGGCAAAGTATATTGACAATATCCACAATGTCATTATACCGCAAGTTTATAATCCGTCCGGGCCATTTGCGTCAGTTGGCTAATTGAAAGAGCCGCAGTATTGCTGACGATTCTGCTTATTTTCTTACCTTTGTCTGTTATTAGTCATGGATATGAAGAAAAACGATATAGAAATCATGGCGCCGGCGGGCAATTTTGAATGTCTGACGGCGGCGATACAGGGTGGGGCCAACTCCGTTTATTTTGGTGTAGGGAACTTGAATATGCGTTCTCATTCGGCCAATAATTTTCAGCCGGAGGATTTGTCTGAAATTTGTCAAATCTGCCGCGAGAAGGGCGTCAAGACGTATCTGACCTTGAATATCGTTTTGTATGATGAGGAAATGGAGGCGATGCGAAAGGCGTTGGATGCGGCGAAGGAGGCGGGCGTGACGGCGGTGATTGCCTCGGATATGGCAGCGATTTCTTATGCGCGAAGCATTGGTTTAGAGGTGCATATTTCCACCCAGCTTAATGTCTCCAACCTCGAGGCGCTGCGTTTCTATGCCCAGTTTGCGGATGTGGTGGTGCTTGCGCGCGAGTTGAATCTGACGCAGGTGAAAGCCATTCACGAGGCTATTGAACGTGAAAACATTTGCGGCCCGTCGGGCGAGAAAGTGCGTATTGAAATGTTCGCGCACGGGGCGTTGTGTATGGCGGTGAGTGGAAAATGTTATTTGAGCCTGCACGAATACGCGGCGTCAGCCAATAGGGGTTCTTGCTATCAGATTTGTCGTCGCGGTTATGAGGTGACGGACGTGGAGACAGGGCGTTCGCTACAGGTGGATAACAAATATATTATGTCGCCCAAGGATTTGTGTACCATTGAGTTTATGGATAAAATCCTGGAAGCGGGGGTGTCGGTCTTTAAGATTGAGGGGCGCGCGCGCAGTGCGGAATATGTACAGAAATGTGCTTTCTGCTATCGTAGGGCGGCGGATGCGGTGTGCGACGGTACTTATACGCCGGAGTTGGCCGCCGCACTCAAAGATGAACTGTCGCAGGTATTCAACCGTGGTTTCTGGGACGGCTATTACCAGGGCGCACGTTTGGGACAATGGAGCGAGGTTTATGGTAATCGAGCCACCCACGCGAAAGTATATAGCGGTAAAATTACGAATTGGTTTTCCAAGTCGCGTGTGGCTGAAATTCTGATTGAGTCAGAGCCATTGACGCAAGGGGATACCATTATGATTGTCGGTCCTACCACGGGCGTAGTTGAGCTCCAACCCAACGAAATCCGCGTACACGACCAATCCGTCTCTCAGGCTGTGAAAGGGGATTATTGCTCGATTCGCATTGAAGAAGCCGCTTCGTCCTGTGCGACAGATAGTGACGCTTGTTCAGATTGCGGAACGGCGGCTGCCCCCGCGTCTCGTGTTCGTCGCGGTGATAAAGTCTATATCTGGAAGAAAATCAGATAGTTGCGGCGCGTCTATTTTACGCCGGTACTGCCGAAACCGCCTGCGCCGCGCTCGGTGCTATCGAGGGATTCTACCTCTTCCCATTCCACGCTCTCGTAGCGGGCAATCACCATTTGGGCGATGCGTTCGCCCGGATTGATCACGAAATCCTCTTTGGAAAGATTGACCAAAATCACACAGATTTCTCCGCGATAATCTGCGTCAATCGTGCCGGGGCTGTTGAGGACGCTGATGCCTTTTTTTGCTGCCAGACCACTGCGGGGGCGGATTTGCGCCTCAAAACCATTGGGCAAAGCCATATAAAGTCCGGTCGGAACAATGGCTCTTTCCAACGAACCAAGGGTGATGCTTTCTGTGATATTGGCTTTCAAATCCATGCCGGCAGATTGCTCGGTGGCATATTGCGGACAAGGATAGGCGGATTTGTTGATGATTTTGACTTTCATAGGTATATTGTTTGAAATGCAAATATGCAAAATTTACTGATAAATTCCTATCTTTGCAATTCGCTTTTTGAAAACAGACACTTGTGTCTTATATGAAAGGCGGCTAACAAACTGACAGATGGAAAATATCATAGAAAAAGTAACCCAAGGCGAGTATGAGCACGGTTTTACGACCGAGCTTGAGCAGGAGTTTATCCCTAAGGGACTCAATGAGGATATTATCCGTCTAATTTCGGCCAAGAAAAACGAGCCGCAATGGTTGTTGGATTTTCGCCTCAATGCTTTCCGCAAATGGCAGACCATGCCTTTGCCGACCTGGGGACATTTGACTATTCCGGAGATTGATTTTCAGGATATTATCTATTACGCAGCGCCCAAACCGAAAGGGACGGGGGAGATAGATCCGGAGTTGGAAGCGACCTTTGAAAAATTGGGAATTCCACTCTCGGAACGCCGTGCTTTGGCCGGCTTGGAGGAACTTCCGACGGCTGGCGGCGCAGCGCAGTCCGGCGCAAATGCGGACGGGCAAGCGGCGGATGGACTTTCGGGCGAGGGGCAGGCGAGCGGCGAAAACGGCGAGGCTCAGGCCGGGGATGCGCTTTCTGGCGAGGCTCAGCCCGGGGATGCGAATGTGGAAGGCGCTTCGGGTCAGGTTGCGTTCGATGCGGTGTTTGATTCCGTGTCGGTCAAGACGACTTTCCGTAAGGCATTGGCGGAGAAGGGGATTATCTTCTGCTCATTCAGCGAAGCGGTGCAGGAATACCCGGAGCTGGTGCGAAAATACCTTGCCAGCGTGGTGCCTGTGGGCGATAATTTCTATGCGGCGCTCAATTCTGCCGTATTTTCCGATGGTTCGTTCTGTTATATCCCGAAAGGGGTGCATTGTCCGATGGAATTGTCCAGTTATTTCCGCATCAACGCGCGTGGAACGGGGCAGTTCGAGCGAACGCTCATCGTAGCGGACGAGGGTTCTTATGTCAGTTATATGGAGGGCTGTACGGCTCCGATGCGAGACGAAAATCAGCTTCATGCCGCGGTGGTCGAGATTATCGTGGAGAAGGATGCGGACGTGAAATATTCCACCGTTCAGAACTGGTATCCCGGTGATGCTCAGGGCCGTGGCGGTATTTTCAACTTCGTGACCAAACGCGGAATCTGCAAGGGCAGCGGCAGTCATTTGAGCTGGACGCAGGTCGAGACGGGTTCGGCCATTACGTGGAAATATCCCTCCACCATACTCAAAGGGGATAATTCTTCTTCAGAATTTTATTCGGTGGCTGTGACCAACCATCACCAACAGGCGGACACAGGTACCAAAATGATACATATAGGCAAAAATACCCGCAGCCGTATTGTGAGCAAAGGTATTTCGGCGGGCGTGAGCCAAAACAGTTATCGCGGTCTGGTGAAAATGTTGCCAGGCGCGGAACACGCGCAGAACTATTCGCAATGCGACAGTCTGCTCATTGGGGATAAATGCGGGGCACACACTTTCCCTGTGATTGAAAATGCTTGTCCGAGCGCGGTGACGGCCCACGAGGCGACCACCGGAAAAATCAGTGAGGAGCAGCTTTTCTATTGCGGTCAACGCGGTATCGGAGCCGAAGAGGCGGTCGGTCTGATTGTCAATGGATATGCCCGCGAGGTGTTGAACAAATTGCCCATGGAATTTGCCGTTGAGGCGCGCAAACTCCTGCAAGTAACCCTCGAAGGTTCCGTAGGATAGCCAGCGGGGCGGATCCGCGATAGGTTCGCGACTGCGCACAGCTGAAGTTGGCGACAGGTCGGAGACCGTAACGGGTGGAATGATATTTTAGGAAAGAAAATGGATATTGTACTTTTTGAAATAGGCGGCGCAAGCATTACCCTCATCGATTTTATTTCATCGTTGTTGGGCTTGACTTGTGTGTTTTTGGCCGGTCGCGGCAGCAAATACAATTTCTGGGTGGGCTATCTCTACACGGTGGCCCTCTTCCTGCTCTTTTGGCACAAAAACCTTCTCGCGAGCCTGATGCTTCAGCCTGTTTCCCTGTGTATCAATATCATAGGGCATTATCGCTGGACCCATCCCAAGCCCAAAGAAGCCTCCAAAGATGGGCAGTTGAAAGTCACCAACCTGACCTGGATGCAACGTGTTTTTGCAGTCGCTTCGGTGTTGTTGCTTTCATTCGCTTGGGGCGCGCTCCTGGACCGTCTGTTCCCCGCTGACCCCCATCCCTATTTGGATTCGTGCGTGACCGTGTTGATTTTGGTGGCCCAATTCCTCTCTGCCCAGAAAAAATGGGATTGTTGGATTGCATGGTTGCTGGTCAATATCACCCAGTTCACGCTGCATATTTCGGTGGGCAATATCGCCATGTCGTTTGTCAGCGCCCTTTATCTGTTGAACGGAGTGGCTTCGCTCTTCCATTGGAAAAAAATGAAATAATATGAATACATTGCTGGAAATCAAAGATTTACATGCTACCATACAGGGCAAGGAAATCCTCAAGGGTATCAATTTGACCATTCGTGAGGGAGAAATTCATGCCATCATGGGTCCCAACGGCGCCGGAAAAAGTACGCTTGGCGCTGTCCTGACGGGCAAACCGCAGTACGAAGTTACCCAAGGCGAGGTGCTTTTCAAGGGACAGGACCTGTTGGCCATGAGCCCGGAGGAACGTTCTTGGGCGGGGTTGTTTCTGTCGTTTCAATATCCCGTTGAGATTCCCGGCGTGAGCATTACCAATTTTATGAAAACCGCGCTTTCCTGCCGCAGAAAGGCCCAAGGGCTGCCCGAGTTGTCTCCGGCGGAATTTTTGGCGCTCCGAAAAGAGAAAATGGCGCTTTTGCAAATGAAGCAGGAGTTTGCCAAAAGAGAAGTGAATGTCGGTTTTTCAGGTGGTGAGAAAAAGCGAAATGAGATCTTCCAAATGGCCATGTTGGATCCGGATTTGAGCATTCTGGACGAGACCGACAGCGGCTTGGACGTGGATGCGTTGCGTATTGTGGCGGATGGTGTCAATAAATTGCACACGCCCCAGAAGGCCTCCATCGTCATTACCCACTACCAGCGCTTGTTGGATTATATTGTACCCGATTTTGTGCACATCCTCAAAGACGGCCGCATCATCAAGACCGCCGGTCGCGAGTTGGTTGCTGAAATCGAAGAAAAAGGTTACGAAGGACTGTAAAATGGAGCAAATCTGGATATTTGATAACGGTTCCGTAAGGTCCTTCCCCGCCGCGTGCGGCCTCGCAGTCGCTTCTGGCTCCGCCGTCGACCCCGCCGCGTGCATTTCCTCCGGCCTCGCTGTTGCTTCCGACTCCGCCGTGCGCGCTGCTTCTGGCACTTGCGATGTTCTCGCGCAGGATTCCACCCGCCCTGCTTCTGCTGCTCAGTATACACTCCCGCAGGAAATTTATTTGTCCGAAGGAGAGCAATTGGCGTGGACCTTTTTGATTCTGCCCGGCGCCCCCTCATTGCCCTCTTTGAAGGTGGTTTTGCAGGGAGAGCATGCCGATTTTTCTTTGAATGTGCTTTGTCTGGCAGGGGAAAAAGATAGACAAACGATTGAAATAGAGGTAGTTCATGCTACTCCCAATGCCTCATCCAGTCAGTTGGTTCGTTGCATTGCGACTGGAGATAGCCGCGTCAATTTTGATGGCCGAATTCGCGTGATGCCTGATGCACAGAAGACCCAGGCCTACCAAAGTTCACACGCTTTGCTGTTGTCTGAAAAAGCTAAGATTTCGGCGCTTCCGCAATTGGAAATCTATGCCGATGACGTGAAATGCTCACATGGTGCAAGTAGCGGTTCGTTGGATGAGAATGAACAATTCTATATGCGTTCGCGCGGACTCACCTTGGAACAAGCCCGTCTGCTTCAACTCCATTCTTTCGCTTGGCCGGTTTTGCAAACTGTTCAAAATGAGACAGTTCGCGAAGAAATGGTTGCTCGCGTCGATGAGGTCCTCACCACATTTTTTGTGTAGTTCCCCGATGGTTGCTTATCTTACACACCAATTCGTTTTGCTCTCGCTGTTTCTTCATCTCTTACAATAAATCGTTTCGTCCCCGATAGTTGTTTCTCTCGCACAGTAGTTTGTTTTATTTCCGATGCTTCTTCACCCTAATATAAAAGTAAATTTAGGCCTGGACATTTTACGAAAACGTCCGGACGGCTTTCACGATATTGAGACCCTGTTTTTGCCGTGTGACGATTTTCACGATTGCTTGGAAGTGTTGCCCGCTGACGAGCCCTCTGCCCTGATTCACGACGTCCTATCCCGTGTCAGCGCCCTCCGTACTTCTGCTTCCGCTTCCGCCACTGACTCTGCCTCTGCTTCCACTTCTGCCTTTGGCTCAGGCTCCGCTCCAAACTTCACCCCAGGCTCCGCTCCTGCCACGGACTCTGCTTGCATCCCTATATCTGACCCTTCCATAGCTTCTGCCTCAGATTCCACCTTTGGCTCAGGCTCCGCTCCTACCTCGGATTCTTCCGCTGGTGCTTCTGCAAGCGACCCCGCCTCGGATTACGCTTCCGCCACGGACTCTGCTTGCATCCCAAACTTCGCCTCGGATTCTTCCGCTGGCGCTTCTGCAAGCGACCCCGCCTCGGATTACGCTTGGCGTCAGGCGATTAGCGAGGACGGCAAAGTGATGATAACTATTTTTCGTGAGGCCGGTGTGGATTGGGATCCGCTGAAAGACCTGTGTGTCAAAGCATATCGTTTGCTGGATGCCGATTTTAACCTCCCTTCGGTGAAAATCGTTTTGGAAAAATTTTCTCCGGTAGGTGCCGGACTGGGTGGTGGTTCAGCCGATGCTGCTTATACTTTGCTTGCGCTGAACGAACTTTTCTCCTTGAGCTTGACGCAGTCGCAATTGGCTTCATACGCCGCCCGTTTGGGGAGTGATTGTGCCTTCTTTATATATAACAAGCCCATGTTTGGCAGCGGTCGCGGCGAGATTTTGAGCGAATATCCCATGGGTGACTTTTTCGATAAATACACAATTTCTTGTACTTATATTGATGGCATTTCGGTTTCAACCGCCCAGGCCTATGCCAGTGTGAAACCCAGCATTCCTGAAATTCCTCTGTGTGAGCGTCTAGCTATGCCGGTGGAGTCGTGGAAAGACTGCATCAAAAATGATTTTGAGGCAGGAGTCGTGGCAATGTACCCCCAACTCGGCGAGCTGAAAGATGAACTCTATCACGAGGGTGCAATCTACGCGTCAATGTCCGGCAGCGGCAGCGCCTTCTTCGCCATCTGGCCCAAATAAGTAATCGCCACCACGAGGCACATTTCCTCGCGAGTCGTTTTTCCGTTGCCGCGAATCGTTTTCCCATCGCGGCACCTGTCGCGCTGAGCCGCAGCGCCACATTTCGAGGCTTTGTATCCACAAAAAAGCCCCATTTTGTGGACAGAAAGCATTTTTTGTAGGTTGTATCCACAAAAACGCCCCATTTTGTGGACAGCCGCTCACCTAGACCTGTCTCCCCGCCACCCTCCCTCACAAAGTGTGCTCCCTTGTGTGGGCAAGGCGTCAAAGGCGGAGTGTGGTGTTAGGAGGGTGTTGGCGTGGTAAGGTGTGAAAAATGTCGGTAAAGGTGTAAAGAGCATCAGAAAGAGCATCAGAAAGAGCACCGTAATGGGCATCGGGAAAAGTGGATGGAAGATGGGGTTAGATGAAAGTTGGAGGGTGATTTTAAGTCACTTTGGTGCGTTTTTTTGGATTTTTTCTAAAATTTTTATAATTTTGCGAGATTGCATATTATGCCAAGTGTGCGAATTGGCATTTTGCGCGAGTTTTCTGGTGTGGTTTCGGCCAGTGGATTAGGCTGCTGGTTTTGGCTGCTGGTTTCGGCCGATCGTTTTGGCAGGTGTGGTTTAATCCAGTTCACGCGGACACCAGAAAAGTTGGTACAGTGGTTTAGGATGTCTTTGTGTTTAGCACCAACTATGCTCTTGCTAATGCTATGACGCTTTGTGGCGGCACTTTTGTTGTTTTGCTTTTTGTCTGCACTTTATTAGTGTAATTGTGCAGCGAAACGTTGCCAGGCCCAGCCGGCCCTACGTGGCGGCCAAAACTGCCTCCGGCTCGGCTCGCCCGACCCCGCGCAAGCCCAGCGCAACCGCCCCAGCCCGGCCCGGCGTGACGGGAATCGACCGCGGAAGTGGATAAAGGGCAGAGCGCAAATGGGGGAGTCCAGCCAAGCTCCGCGCGACAAGCCAGCCCAGCGCCTGCGCGCCCCGGCGACCGCCCCGCGCGACAGGCAAACCGCCTCGGCAACCGGCTCCGCACGACAGGCTCCGCGCGACAGCCAAGCGGACTCGGCGTAAGCAATAAATTAAGGGAATGATATACAAGTTTATACGAATGTACTACACCTTGTGCGAGTTTAGCGCAAAAGTCGCCTAAGGGGTAAAAATAAGTTTACGGTATGCCACCTAATATCATTTAGTACAAACACGTATATCGTTTCCTAAATTAAAGGTGATAAATTTTTAATTAACTAATAATAAAAGTTTTATGAAAACTATTTCAAACATTTTGAAAGGCGGAGTCGTAATGGCTGCCCTTTTGAGCGTAACTTTCTGCGCGAAAGATCCCGCAGGAAATGGTGGTGCTAATGGCGGTGCCCCCGTAGAGCTCACTGAAAGAGCCAACTCTTTCGTTGTAAAATCAGGTTCTTATGTAGCCTTCACTCCTTGCATGGGTAATTCAGAGGCCAACGCAGAGATGACTGCCGCCGGTTTGGTATGGCAAGATACCAAATCTTTGGTTGAGTCTGTTGAGGCCAAAGATGGTAAAGTGGTTGTGAAGTTGAGCAACAAAGAAGGTAACGCCGTTGTATGTGCACTCAATGGTGCTGACACCACTTGGTCTTGGAACTTGTGGGTAACCGACGCTATCATCAGCGATGTAACTGTAAATGACTCATTGACCGTGATGGATCGTAACATTGGTGCTCTTTCTGCTGACGCAATGGATGAGACTTCTATCGGTAACGTATATCAGTGGGGTCGTAAAGATGCATGGCCGGGTGCTGGTTATGGTACTTTCCTCAGAAAGATGTACGATATCAACAACAACGAGATTACCCGTGGTCATGAGTTGCTCGCTGACGATTGTAAAAATAACGTTGCTGGCGCTATCGCTGCTCCTAACACTGTATTCTATCGTAAATATGTTTCTGGTACTACCCAAAAAGGTAACTACAGCTGGGTAACCAATGACTACTCTGCTCCTGAGATTGCCAATGCTGATTCACTCTGGAACAACGATTTCAAGAGCATGTACGATCCCTGTCCTGCTGGCTATCAAGTAGCTTACTCTTATACTGCTCGTGATGTCGCTGCTGAAAATACTGCCGGTAAAATGGCTGCGACTATGCTTATCGATAGCACTTATGTTGCCCCTGAGACTGTGACTAACTCTTGGTCTGATTCTTACTACACTCGTTATAGCAAACAAGTACAGTTCCGCGGTGGTATGTATGCTAACTTGAAATTTATGGTAACTGGTGAGATTACCCATGAGATGAAATTCTCTACCAACACTACTGTAGGTGGTTTGTCTCCTAAAGCTGTTTACTGGACTGCTAAATTGGATCCTAACTTCAAAACAAGCGCTTCTTATCTCCGTGCAATTTCTATGTCTCAAACTGCTTCAGGCTCAGGTACTGGTGAAGCTGCTACCTTGAAAATGAACGCTATTACTACTACCTACTTGAACTTGGCTTACCAGTTGCCTGTTCGTTGCGTGAGAGAGAGAAAATAATATCAAAAATAAGCGCATACGCGATTTATAATGTACATTAATATGAAAAACAATTTGACCAAACTGATGACATTCCTCGTGCTTGTCATCAGTGTGGCTTGCTCCAAAGGAGAGCTTGGCGGAGGTGGCGGAAATTATGGCGACCTCGCCATTTTCTGGGGAGAAGAAGCCTATACCGTAGAAGCAGGTCAGTCTGTTCCTATGGCCTTTACTATCATTGGTACCGAGGGTGTTGCTGTGAAAGTAACCCCTTCTGTAAATGATTCTGAATATCAGGTTCGCCTCAAACTCAACCCGGATTACACCGGCGTGGTTACTTTGGTGGCTCCCGATATCGTCTTGAAAAAGAAGAACTTGACGGTTACCTTGCTTGTAACTGACAAGCACGGCCGTGAAGCATCGATGGATGTGCCGGTTGTATCTAACAAGTCTGAGGCTTTGGCTGTTGAATTTGCCGCAGAAATATTTTCTGTTGCTACCCAGCCCGGAAAATCATTTGATCTTCCTTTCGTTTACAAAGGTCTCGCTTCTGCCGAAATTGTCAGCAAGAGCGTTACCCTTTCTAATGGATGGCAGGCTACAACAACCTGGCCCACAGAGGACAAACCGACCGGTATTATCCGTGTAACGTCTCCCTCTGTTTTGACCGAGACTTTGACTGTGAAAATCGCCATCAAAGACGACTATGACCGTCAGGCAGAGTTGGATCAGACGCTCAGCGTGGTAGAAATCGCTACCACTGCCGGTGCTGCCAACTCTTACATCGTAAAACCTGGCGGAAACATTACCATCAAGGCTGTGAAAGGTAACTCTACCGAGGCTTTGGATTTCGACAACGCTGGTTTGGTATGGCAAGATAACAATGGTATGGTAAAATCAGTTGCTGGTAACGGTGCAGAGGGCGTTGTGGTTGTTTCTCTCAACAGCGGCAAGAGCGGTAACGCGCTTGTTTGCGCTCGCAAAGGTGCGACCATTGTTTGGAGCTGGCACTTGTGGGTGACCGATTATGACCCTGAGGAAGATCCTTTCGTATATACCTCATCCGCTACTTCTACGACCTATACCTTTATGGATCGTGACCTTGGTGCAATGAGCAATAAAAAAGATGATTACAAATCTTTCGGTTTGTTCTATCAGTGGGGACGTAAAGATCCTTTCATCGGTTCTACCGGTGCTTTGGATTCAGTTGTTCCTACCAAAATCTATGACATCAATGGCAATGAGGTAGAAATTCGCTTGGAGAATCGTCCCAAGACTGAGGGTACCAACACCAACTTGGAATTGTCTATTGCCAACCCTGATTTGTTCTTGTATATGTCAACCGCAGGTTCTACTCTTCCTGCTGACTGGCTTACTTCAAGAGCGGCTACCCAGAACAATGACCTCTGGGGTGGTATCTCAGGTGTGAAGACCATTTATGACCCCTGTCCTGAAGGATGGGAAATTCCTACTTCCGGTGATCCTTGGGGCTTCAGAAAGCAATTCAAGAAAGCGGGTAACCTCAATGACGACGGAAAATATGACGAAAGCTATCCTTGGTATATTGACTACGAAGGTAGCTGGGGATTCCGCTATAAGACCACTGAAGGCAAAGAGTATTGGTTCCCTTTTGCTGGAAAACGTGACGCAAAAACAGGAGAAATCAGCGGTACAGGCGGTGGTGCTCAGTACCATACTCGTAACACTGCTCAAACATTCAGCGTGACTGAGTCATTTGCTTGGGGTAACCCCTCAACCGAATTTGAGCTTAACCGTCCTTATGGAAGTTCAGTAAGATGTATCAAAGAAAACTAATTTTAATAGCACTTATGGTTCTTGTCTCGCTCCAATTAGGGGCGCAGACAAGGCTCGTAAGTGGTACAGTAAAGCAAAGCAGTAACAGCGAACCCCTCACAGGTGTCGCTGTTATTGATGAAAAGACGGGCCGTTCTTCGATTACAGATATCGATGGCCATTTTACGATTGAGGCTACAGATCAGACCGTTTTGTCGTTCTCGTTTTTGGGTTTGAAGACCGAGACAGTAACGGTAGGCAAGAAGAATAATTTGCAGATTCTCATGAGTGAGGATGCAAAAGTGTTGGAGGATGTGATTGTCGTGGCATACGGAACTTCCACCAAAGAGACCTTCACGGGTTCGGCGGAAATCGTGCGTGCAGACAAGCTCAAGGAACGTCCGGCGGCCGACGTGACCAAAATGTTGGACGGACAGGTTTCCGGTGTGATGACCACCTCTGGTAGCGGTCAGCCCGGTAGTGGTTCCGATATTCGTATTCGTGGTTTCGGTTCCATCAATGCTTCCAATGCACCCTTGATTGTGGTGGATGGTGTTCCTTTTGACGGCGATTTGAATTCTATCAACAGTGCGGATATCGAGAGTATTTCCGTGTTGAAGGATGCTTCCGCCGGTGCCCTCTATGGTGCCCGTGGTGCCAATGGTGTGGTGATGGTGACGACCCGCAGCGGTTCCGAAGATGGTATGACCGTGTCGCTCAGCGCCAAAGCTGGTTTTAACTCCCGCGCCCTTCCCTTTTATGACACCATGAACTCCAAAGAGTATATGGAACATATATGGCGCGCCTGCTACAACAATCTGGTGTATAGCGAAGGTTATCTGCCTGTCAATGCCCTTGTATCGACTCCCGGAAAAGTTTCTTCCACCTTCTTGGGACAGAATGATATCTACAATGTATATGATTTGCCGGTATCTTCTCTCTATACCCACGAAGGAAAGATTGTCTCTTCCGCTAATTTGAAATATGATGAAAATTGGATGAAGGAGGCGCAGGCCGCTTTCCCTGTCCGTCAGGAATATCAAATCGGTATCACCGGCGGTTCATCCAAGGTGAAATATATGGCGTCCCTCAGTTATTTGAGCGACCAGGGAACCTTGAAAACCACAGGATTTACCCGTTATACCGTTCGTGCCGGAGCTGATTTCAAGCCCCGCAAATGGTTTAAGATGGGTGCCAACATCAACTTCTCCCATTCCAAGAGTGATTTCTTGGGCTCAAGCGGTACGGAAAATACCAATGTGTGGTATTCTGCCATGATGATGGGTCCGATTTATCCCGTGTACAAGAAGAACCCGGATGGAAGCGATGTGATTGAGAATGGCAAAAAGGTCTTTGACTATGGTTCATCCCGTCCTGCCGGTGCCCAGAACAACCGAAATTCCGTAGCTACCTTGTTTGATGACGGTTACAACACCCTTTCCAACAATGCGAGCATCCGTGCGTATGCCGGTTTCAATTTCTGGGGCTTCGACTTCACGACCAATATCGGTCTGGATAATCTGGATGCGAATGAGACCGCTCGTTTCAACCGTGTTTCCGGAAATGCGGCGGGCTCCGGTCGTCTGACCAAAGAGTCTATGAACAGCCTCAGCTACACGTGGAACCAGCTTTTGACCTATAAAAACGAGTTCGAGGGCGGTCACCATTTCGATGTGATGGCCGGTCACGAGTTCTACGGTTACAATGCCCGTTATCTCATCGGTCAGCGCACCGGTTTCCCTTTTGACGAATTCGATGATTTGGCATTGGGAACCACGCTCGTAGAAGGCAATTCCGCTTCGGATGCGTATTACATTGATTCTTGGTTGGTTAGAGCGAATTACAATTACGCAGACCGTTATTATTTCAATGCAAGTTACCGTATGGATGGTTCTTCCCGTTTCGAGAAAAATCATCGTTGGGGTTCTTTCTGGTCTGCCGGTGCTTCCTGGCGTATTTCCCAGGAATCTTTCCTGAAATCGCAGAAATGGCTCAACAACCTGACCCTCAAAGCCAGTTACGGTGTGCAGGGTAATGACAACTTAGGTACCTTCTATGCTTGGCAGTCTCTCTATAATCTGGCTTACGCCAATGCCAATTTCGCCGGTGCCGTCATCACTTCCATCGAGAACAGCAGCGTGACCTGGGAGAAAAACGGCAACCTCAATGTGGGTGTGGAATTTAGAATGTTTGACCGTTTCAGCGGTACCATCGAATACTTCAACCGCTTGACCACGGACCTCCTTCTCGATTATCCTTTGGCGATTTCTACCGGTTTCCCCGGCTATTATGCCAATGTCGGAAGTATGGTTAATCAAGGTGTGGATATGACCTTTGGCGTGGATATTTTCTCCGATAAGGATTATTACTGGAATATCACGGTGATTGCTTCTTCTTTGGCTAACAAGGTGCTCAAACTCACCGGTGACGGCAGCGATATCCTTTCCGGTAACTATATCATTCGTGAGGGAATTCCTCTCAACACCTTCTACTTGTCCAAGAGTGCGGGTGTCGATCCTGCGACCGGACAGCAATTGTATTGGGCTTATCAGAAGGCAGCAGACGGCAGTCCCATTCCCAATAGCGAGTATGTGACCAATGATGCGACCGTGGCTTCTTCCTGCAAATATCTTTTGGGCAACCGCATTCCTGACCTCTACGGATCTATCTCAACCTCAGCCCGTTATAAAGGTTTGGATTTGAGCTTGATGTTCACCTATTCCATCGGCGGAAAAATCTATGACAGCGTGTATAGAACCTTGATGGAGCCGTCTTATCCGGGACAGACCTATCACCGTCACGCCCTTCGTAGTTGGACCAAGCCCGGTCAGGTAACCGACGTTCCGCGTGCGATGACCGATTTGGTGACCGTAGCGAGCGACCGTTTCCTCGTGGATGCGTCCTACTTCTCAATCAAGAGTGCCAGCGTCGGTTATTCGCTTCCTGAAAAATGGCTTTCCAATGCCAAAATCAAACAGGTGCGTTTCTATCTGGCAGGCGAAAACCTTCTCTTGTTCTCTAATATGCAAGGACTTGATCCTCAGGCAAGTTTCACCGGTAGTACCTCCTACACTTATACGCCGAGCCGTACGGTGTCTCTTGGTGTCGATCTTAAATTTTAAGCGATGATGAAGAAGTTAATTTATATATTCCTGTCTGTTCTCGCCTTTTCGTCCTGTTCGCATCTGATGGATACCAATCCGTCAACGGAAGTGGATAAATCCATGATTCTCAAAGATGCAGAGTCTATGAAGGTGGCGATGAACGGTATCTATTCGACGATGTACAACCGCATCGATTTCGTGACAGCCAATGCCCATCAATGTTTTGGTAATATGGCGGTGACTTTGGCTGCGGATTTGATGGGTGAAGATATGGTACAGACTGCGCAAGGTGCCGGTTGGTTCTATAAGGATTATTGCTACGAACAGCGTCAGCGCTATACAGCCAAAATCTGGCGTTGCTACTTTACCTGGACCTATTTTTATCAGATTATCGGTAACTGCAACTACATTCTTTCTGCCGTTCCTACCGTGGAGGGCGATCAGGCGACCATCAAGAATGTGGCGGCACAGGCCTATGCAGCACGTGCTTATTCCTATTTTATGTTGATTCAGTCCTTCCAGCAGACTTTGGTCGGACACGAGACACTCCCCGGCGTGCCTATCTACACCGAACCGACGGTGACCGGAACAACCGGAAAAGGCCGTGGCACGGTGCAGGATGTCTACAACCAAATCAATAGTGATATCAACACCTCGCTTTCTCTCTTTAGGGAGTCGAAAATGTCCAGAGAGCATATTTCTCATTTGGATTCTTGCTCTACGAATTTGCTCAAAGCCCGTGTGGCCTTGGTGGAAAATGATTGGAAGAAAGCGGAAGAAGCTTGTAAAGCCGTGATTAATGGTACGTCAGCCCGTCTTCTTTCCCGTGAGGAGGCTGCTGTAACCAAAGGCACTTTCAACAACGAAGACAAGTCTTGGGTGACGGGCAAAACTCCTTTCAACACCGTTTCCATGTCTTCTATCCTGTGGGGCGCGCAAGTGCTTTCAGAGCAGTGCCAGGTCTATGCTTCATTCTACTCTCACATGGATGCGGCGACCAATGTCTATTATGCGGCAGAGGCCCCCAAATGTATCAGCAACTGGCTTTACCAGCAGATATCCAGCACCGACATCCGCAAAGGATGGTGGAACGACAATATCGGCGTGCCCAGAGAAAGCTGGTCTTATGGTGCCAATATCAACTACAATCAGCATAAATTCCAGTGGGCGGATCAAAAAGCCTATTTGGGAGATTATATCTTTATGCGTTTGGAAGAGGTGTATATCATTTTGGCAGAGGCGCTTTGTCGTCAAGCCAAATATACGGAGGCCCGCGATGCCATTTGGCAGGTTATTTCCCGTCGTGACCCTTATTATCTCCGTTCCAGCTTGGATGCTTTGACCGGTAATATCCAGACTTTCGCGTCTGTGGGAACGGTGACGACCTTGTTGGATATGATTCTGTTGCAGCGTCGTATCGAATTGTGGGGTGAGACAGGTCGTATTTTCGATATCCTCCGTCTTGCCAAAGGTTGGACCCGTTATTGGGAACTTCCCGGCGGCGAGGTTTCCAACCATACCAATTACCTGTCTAAATATGCGGAGTATCTCCAATTCCCTGCTGACTATATCGAATGTATTTTGATGATTCCGCAGGTGGAGATTGACAACAATCCTAATATCAATGCCAATGACCAGAACCCTTATATTCAATAAATTAGCCCGTTTGGGCTCCTTGATGGCCCCTTGCTGTGTGGCGATTGCGCTTCTGTGCGGCGTGGCCTCCTGCGACAAGGACCATGTAGGCCCTTTGTACACCCCCGGTAGTGAGCCGGAGGGAAGTTGTGGATTTGCCTCTACGGTTTTGAATGTGGAGGTGTCTGCCGAAGATGAGGGCATCATTACCATTCCTATTTACCGCAATGGTACAGCCATGATGCAGCAAAAGGTTCAGTTTCAGTATGATACGACCGCAACAGGTTCCGTGGCAGACTCCCTTTGGTGCGACACAGACCCCAATGGTGTATTCACCTTGGCGACTAAAAATGTGATTTTTGCTCCCAAGGCGCTCTCTGCCAATGTCATGTTGTCCTTTTCCGACCTTTCCAAGGTGCGTCCCGGAAGCAAATATATCATGCGTCTGAAGTTGGTGGGCCAGGAAAACAGCTTGCAGAAGCAACAGATTACCATTACGGTCAAACGCAAACTGACTTTTGAGAAATTTGCCGATTGTACTTACAAGGATGATTGTATATTTGAACATGCCTATGATTGTGAACTCTTCAAGGCGACGGATTCAGAGGTATATCGCGTGATGAAACCTTATACCGAAGGTCTGGCGGCAGAGGAGTACACCGCGGCAGGTTTGTCCATGAATCCTCCCGACTATATGGAGTTTATGGTAGAGGAAAATGACAGAATTACCTTTGATCCTTTCTATACGGGTATGATGGTGCCTGTTCCGGGTGGCAAGACCTGTGGTGCCTACTGCTACTATCCCGGTGAGTACAAATGGGGTAAGGATTTTTCAGATTACAACAAGGATTGTAAGAGGTTGTCCGATAAGGTGTTCCAGATTTATGCCGTCTATTGTCTGCCGGATTTCCAATATGGATTTTTGGATCAGGGTGCCTTTAAGATTACCATTACCATCAAAGACTAAATCTTTCTATTTATGAAACGATTTGCATTTCGCTCTATTTTCATCTTTTCAGCCCTGGTTTGCCTCTTTTCCTGCAAGTCGGAATATGAGGCCTTGTTGAAGAGTAATGACGTCAATTTGAAATACAAGGCGGCGATGGATTATTACGAAAAGGGCAAGTATAACCGTGCTGCAGACCTTTTCGAGAGTCTTTCCATGCTGACCAGCGGTCTTTCCATTGACGATACCGTGCAGTTTTATTGGGGTAAGAGCAATTATAATTATCGCGATTTCTACACGGCGGAGACCAATTTCCAGAAATTCCTGGAGGTTTATCCGACCAGTCCTTTCGCTTCAGAGGCGACTTTCTTGCGTTTGGAATGTCTCTACAAACAGACCTTGCGCTATGAGTTGGATCAGGCTCCTACCCATAAGGCTATGGCTGCGATTGATGAGTATATTTCAGACTATGCTCCCGATAGTACGGCCCGCGCTCGCTGCAAGGAAATGAAAGAGGATTTGCAGTGGCGTTTGGATACCAAAGCTTACGAGGCTGCGCGTCTTTATTATAATATGGAAGACTATATTGCGTCCAAGGTGGCTTTCCGTAATATCTTGAAAGACAACGCCGAGAATATCTATCGAGAGGATATCTTATATTACATTGCCATGTCTTCCTATAAATATGCGCGTTTGAGTGTGCCTGAAAAACAGAAAGAGCGCTATATCGCATTCCAGGATGATTATCTCAATTTTTTGGGCGAGTATCCGCAGTCTTCATATCGTCGTGAATTGGACTTGATGCATCGTCGCTCTCAAAAGGCGTTGGGCCACTATGTGGGTGAGACAGAGGATGATACGATGAGCGAGCGTGATTTTGTCAAGGATAGAAAATTCAAGGAAAGACAAGAGGCCATCAAGAGCAAAGGGGCTGCCGCGACACAAAAAAATGATGCGGCAAAGTAAAATTTTTGAAACTCGTCATACAAAACGCAGTATACTTAAATAGACAATAAAATTATTTAGATATGAACAAAAACATTCCTAACAATACGCAGACCAGAGATTTGTGTGATTTTGCTGCTCCTACCGGCAACATTTATGAGTCCGTTTCCATTATTTCAAAGCGTGCCAACCAGCTTTCATTGGCTGAAAAGAAAGAGCTCGCCAAGAAATTGGAGGAATTCAAAGATTCTCGTGAGACCTCTATGGAGGAAGAATTTGAGAATCGCGAGCAGATTGAAATCTCCAAATACTACGAAAGTCTTCCTAAATCCACCCTCGTGGCTATCTCAGAATTTGAGGCAGGGGAGTTGGATTACCGTATGGCAGAGGAAGAGCTTTAAGCCTATTCAGCTCTTGCTTACTTAAGCCGTGCTTTCGTTTTTAAGGATAAAGAATTACTTTTTGATTGACTCTCTGGATATTGAATTTCCGGAGGGTCTTGTCATTATTACGGGACAGACGGGTGCCGGAAAGTCTATATTGATTGGGGCTTTGCGTTTGGCATTGGGTGCCAAAGCCGATGCCGCAGCCATTGCAGAAGGGGCTGAAACTTGTACCGTGGAGGCGGAATTTGCCTCTCCCAATCCTTCGCTGAAGACAATTTTTGAGCAGGAAGATATGGAGTGGGACCCCTCCTGTCTGATTGTGCGCCGTGTGCTTTCCCGTAGCGGCCGTTCGCGTTGTTTTGTCAATGATTGTCCTGCGTCTTTGCCTTTTTTGGCGCGAATTTCGGCCTATTTGCTGGATATCCACTCCCAGCATCAGAATCTTTTGCTCAACGACCGTCATTTTCAGTTGAGTCTCCTCGATTATTTTGCGGGAAATGAGACGCTTTTGGGCGAATATAAAGCGTGCTATCTTCTTTTGAACCAGATAAATAGCAAGCTTTCTCAATTAGAGAGTCAGATTGCCAATGCTGACGAGCAGAGAGATTGGCGTCAGATGCAGTGGGAACGTCTGGATAAGGCGTCTTTGCGCGAGGGAGAGTTGGAAGAGTTGATGGAAGAAGAGAAACGCCTCTCCCATGCGGAACAGATAAAAATCTCTCTATCAGCGGCTTATGAGAGCCTTTCAGCCGAAGGGGAGAACCTGTCCTTGGATGGGCGTCTGCGTCTGGCTGAAAAAGAATTACGCCGTCTGGCTTCTTTCTATCCCGAATGTGAGCAGTTGGCTGAGCGTTTGGAGTCGGCCCGTTTGGAAATCGAAGATGTCGTAGCGGACGTGGATGATAGAAATCAGTCTTTTGACGATTCTTCCGTGCGTTTGGAGCAAGTACAAGAGCGTTTATCTCTCTTACAGGGTCTGTTGCGTAAATATGAATGTGCCAATGAGGCCGAATTGATAGCTTATCGCGACTCTCTTTCTGCCCAGTTGTCTGATACAGGGGCTTTGGAGATTGAGTGTAATGCTTTGCGTAAGGAAGCCAAGAAAGAGGCAGAAAAATTAGCCGCCCTTTCCGAGCAACTTCACCAGTCCCGTGTGCAGGCTGCCACCCCTCTTTCGGAGGCGATTACAGCTTCGATTCGTTCTTTGGAGTTGGAATATGCCCGTTTTGAGGTACAGGTGCAAAGTCTGTTGTCGGATGCTGACAATGCTCTGACTTCTTCGGCTTATGGCCCGACCGGTGCGGACAAGGTCAGTTTCCTTTTCTCGGCCAATGGTACGCAGCTGGAGGATGTTGCCAAGTGTGCATCCGGCGGTGAAATGTCCCGTATTATGCTGAGCCTCAAGGATATGATGGCTCGTTATGCCCAAATGCCCACCATGATTTTTGATGAGATTGATAGCGGAGTCAGCGGTAGCGTGGCCGACCGTATGGGCTCTATGATTTGTGCAATGGGCGAGCATATGCAAGTCTTTGCCATCACGCATTTGCCGCAGGTGGCCGCCAAAGGCAATGCGCATTATGTCGTTTCCAAACATTTTGAGGAAGTGGTTTCGCAGGCAGATGCTTCTTGCGCCTCCGCTATGTCTCGCCGCGCCGTTTCGACCTTGTCACGTCTCAATCAAGAAGAGCGCGTACAGGAAGTTGCCCGTATGTTGTCCGGCTCTACCCTTACTCCCGAGGCCATCGAAAACGCCAAAGTCCTTCTCGGCGCATAACAAAGCGCGTCGTGTAACAATCGCGTATAACCAATTACATAAGGTGTTCGTCGGAGAGCTGACCTTCGCGGATAAGGGTGGAAGAGACATCCACCTCGGCGGCTTCAATCAAGCGAATTTGATAAAGAGGGTTTTCTTTTAAGAGTTCTTCCCGCAGCGCCACGCAGTTAAAACCCTTGCGCGGATAAACCCAAAGACCATATTTCAGCAGAATTTTTTCGTAATCTTTCCAACGGCGAAAATCGTCCAATTGGTCGCCGCCAATGGCCAGGGCAAAATGCTCCGAGGGTGTTTGGGCGGAGAGGGTATCCAGCGTGCGTATGGTGTAATGGGGTGCCGGCATATTCAGTTCTATGTCGCTGACAACCACTTTCCCGCAAAGTTCGGGATGGCGCAGCAAGGCTTCTTGTGCCGCTGCAAAACGAGCCGATGCACTGTCTTTGGAAATGCTGTCTTTCAAGGGGTTTTTCGGCGATACGACCAGCAGGACACGCGTTACCTCCGGCGTGGCACATAGACTTTGGAGTATGGCCAAATGTCCGATATGCAGGGGATTGAAACTCCCGCAATACAAAACGGTCATCCCGTCGCCCGAAGTCTTAACCATGCTCTTTCCCAATTTTACGATGCGTGGGGATTAGGATTTCGCCAGAAAGTCATCCACCAAGGCTTCTGCCTGCGCGAGCGTCTCGTCCAATTTGTCGTTAATCAGGCAGCAGTCAAATTTCCCGTCGGCAAAATCCAACTCGGATTGCGCTTTGTTCAAGCGTTCCTCAATCGCTTCTGCCGCATCCGTTCCGCGAGATACCAGACGGCGGCGCAATTCCTCCATGGAGGGGGCTTGAATCAAGATAGAGAGGGCTTTTTCGCCGAAATAGCGTTTGAGGTTCCACGCCCCTTTGACATCCACGTCAAAAATAATCACATTACCCTTGTCCCAAATGCGCTGCACCTCGCTTTTCAAAGTCCCATACGACACCGTAGAATAGACTTGTTCGTACTCCACAAACGCATCCTCCTTTACCAGACGCTCAAATTCCTCCACGCTTTTGAAATAGTATTCCACACCGTCTTGCTCTTGCCCACGCGGTGAGCGGGTCGTTGCCGAAATGGAAAATTCAAATTCGGGGTGAATCCCGAGCAGATGTTGGATGATGGTACTTTTGCCCGAGCCGGAGGGCGCTGTGAATATGATGACTTTTTCTTGCATAAACCCTGATAATTATTTCATATTTTGTGCAAAAATAACTAATTTTGCGTGATTTTGGTGGCTTTCGGGCCACAAAGCAGTAGAATTCAATTATAACTTTATATTTATTATGGTATCTTACAAAACACTTGGCCTTGTAAACACCAAAGAAATGTTCGCAAAGGCTGTTGCAGGTGGCTATGCAATCCCTGCTTTCAACTTCAACAACATGGAGCAGCTCCAGGCTATTATCCAGGCCGCTTCAGAGACCAAATCTCCTGTTATTCTTCAGGTTAGTAAAGGTGCTCGTAACTATGCAAACCAAACTCTTCTTCGCTACATGGCAGAGGGTGCAGTTGAGTATGCAAAAGAGTTGGGTTGGGAAAATCCTCAGATTGTTCTCCACCTCGACCACGGTGATTCTTTCGAAATCTGCAAGAGCTGCGTTGATATGGGCTTCTCTTCTGTAATGATCGACGCTTCTCACCTTTCATACGAGGAGAACGTTGCTCTTACCAAGAAAGTGGTTGATTACGCACACCAGTACGATGTAACCGTTGAGGCTGAGTTGGGCGTTTTGGCCGGTGTAGAGGATGAGGTTCAGGCTGAAGAGTCTCACTATACCCGTCCTGAGGAGGTAATTGACTTCGCTACCCGTACCGGTTGCGACTCTTTGGCTATCTCCATCGGAACCAGCCACGGTGCTTACAAATTCAAACCCGAGCAGTGTACCCGCGACGAGAAGACCGGTCGTCTTGTACCTCCCCCTCTCGCATTCGATATCCTTCACGAGATTGAGGCCAAACTTCCTGGCTTCCCCATCGTTCTCCACGGTTCTTCTTCAGTACCTCAGGAGTATGTGGACAGCATCAACGCCAACGGTGGCAAACTTCCTGATGCAGTAGGTATTCCCGAGGAGCAGCTTCGTGAGGCTTCCAAGAGCGCTGTTTGCAAAATCAACATTGACTCTGACTCACGTTTGGCTATGACCGCTGCTATCCGCAAGGTATTCGTTGAGAAACCCGGCGAATTCGACCCTCGTAAATACTGCGGTCCCGCACGTGACGAGATGAAGAAGCTTTACACTCACAAGATTGTGAATGTATTGGGTTCTGACGGCAAAGCTGAGTAATTTCGAATTCAAAGCATAGAGCTAAATTTAATGATAAGGAGATGACATCACAACCGTCATCTCCTTTTTTTTATTATATTTGTCCTGATAATTTCGAGAAAGATGGAAAAAATTAAAATGACGACTCCGCTTGTGGAGATGGATGGGGATGAGATGACCCGTATCCTTTGGAAAATGATTAAGGATGAATTGATTCTCCCTTTCGTGGAGCTGAAGACTGAATACTATGATTTGGGCTTGCCCGAGCGTGATAAAACGGAAGATAAAATCACCGTGGCATCTGCCGAGGCGACCAAAAAATATGGCGTGGCAGTGAAGTGTGCGACCATTACGCCCAATCATCAGCGTATGGATGAGTACAAACTGCATCAAATGTGGAAGTCACCCAATGGCACCATTCGTTCCATTTTGGATGGCACCGTGTTCCGCACCCCCATTATCATTCCTTCTATCAAACCGGCGGTAAAGAATTGGGAACTCCCGATTACTATTGCCCGTCACGCTTATGGTGATGTGTATAAGAGTGTGGAAATCCGTGCGGATGAGCCGGGTGTGGCCCGTTTGGTCTTTGATGGAGAAAGCGGAAAACATCAGGAGGTAGTAATCCAGAATTTCAAAGGAGCCGGCGTGCTTCAGGGTATGCACAATACGGATAAGAGCATTCGCTCCTTTGCTCATTCCTGCTTCAAATTTGCCATCGATAGCCGTCAAGACCTATGGTTTTCGACCAAAGATACCATTTCCAAGACTTACGACGCGCAGTTCAAGAGCATTTTTGCCGAGGTTTACGAAGAGTACAAGGCACAGTTCGAGGAGTTGGGCTTGAGCTATTTCTACACCTTGATTGATGATGCGGTAGCCCGTGTGATTCGTTCCAAAGGTGGCTTTATCTGGGCGTGCAAGAACTATGACGGCGACGTGATGAGCGACATGGTTTCTACGGCCTTTGGCTCTTTGGCCATGATGACTTCCGTGCTGGTGAGCCCTGACGGAAAATATGAATATGAAGCGGCACACGGTACGGTTACGCGCCACTATTATAAGTATTTGGCAGGGGAGGAGACTTCTACCAACCCGATGGCAACTATTTTCGCCTGGTCTGGTGCGCTTCGCAAGAGAGGCGAATTGGACGGCCTTTCAGCCCTTGTGAACTATGCCGACCAATTGGAGGCAGCTTGTTTTGATACCCTTAATGAGGGCATCGTAACCAAGGACCTTGTCAATCTGATGGAAGGTATCACCCCCAAGGCGGTTACCTCAGCAGAATTTATTGCGGCCATCCGCGAGAGACTTGCGCGCAAACTCGCATAAGTAAAACATTGCATAAACGAAGAAACCGACCTTGTAGGCCGGTTTCTTCGTTTTATGGCTCTTCCCGGCTTTTATCGAAGCGGGTAGGGGTATTTGATGTAAGGTGCTGCGATAACCTTGCCTTCTTCAATGCGCGGTTGCATATAGTTTCTAAAGGTTTTCCAATCGTAGATGCGGCCGCAAACAGGCTCGATGGGGAGTTGTAACTCGCTGTCGTTCAGAAGCATTCTGAAGAGTACGCGGTCATCGCCCTTTTTGCGGTAGAAGATGCATTGCATATTGCTCGCCATGGGGAAACGGGACAAATTCCATTCTGCCATGGTGTCTTCAAGCTTCTCGTGAATTCTCCAGCCTTCAATACCGCAGTGGGCAAAGAAAGTCTGAAGGATATTGTCGTGTCCGAAACGAAGACGCACGAACTTTTTACCGGAAGCAAGGTCCTCATCCGCAAGATTCAAGATGGC
>CAJGBW010000020.1 GCA_904501835.1 uncultured Bacteroidales bacterium | reverse complement strand
CATTTAACCTTGCGAATTTAACGATTTTATTTCATCTATATAATTCGTCTCCGAGATGTGTTCCAAAAAACCGCCATTTTTTGTTACACATATCCCGCGCTTTTTTGCCGCACCCTCGCTGGAGAGCGTTTTATGGCAGATTGGCGTTTTCACCCTCGAAGATGTGTTCCAAAAAACGGCCGAAAACCGTTACACATATCCTGCACTTTTTTGCGACACCCCGTCTGCAGCGCGTTCTATGGCCGATTCGCGTTTTCATCCTCGAAGATGTGTTCCCCAAAACAGCCATTTTTTGTTACACATCTTCTGCACCTTTCATGATGCCCCGTTTGGTTCGAGGCCATACCTGCATCCCCGCAGCCCCGAGGTACTTGCCTGCGGTGCGCGTTTATTACCAAATAAAGGGAATGATTTTGTATTTTACTTTTTGAAGGTATAGGTCGTAGCCTTTCAGTCCTTGAAGTAGGACGCGTTCTTCGTTGCGAATACGTTTGGCGATGACGGGAAGGTAGCCTAACATGACGAGAAAGGAAAGGGGACTGGCTAAAATAATGGGCATTGTAAGGAATAAAAGGGTGGTTGCCAGATACATAGGATGGCGCACGATTCCATAAAGACCGCTGTCTATAACTTTCTGATTTTCCTGCACTTCAATCGTGCGTGACAGGTAGGTGTTTTCTCGAAGCACTTCCGCATAGAGAAGATAGGCACCAACAAAAACAACCGTTGCTGTCCAGACTGCCCAATCCGGTAAGAGACACCATTCAAAGCGCCAATTTAAGCCGCACAAAACAAAACAGGCGATAAACAGCAAACCGCTGATTTTGACGACCGTTCTTTGTTCACCCTCTTGCTCTTTGGCGTTCAGACGTTTACGAAGAAGTTCGGGATTTTTTATCATCATAATGATGCCGGCGATAAACATGGGAATAAATAAAACGCCCATCAGTAGCCAGCCTTGCCAGTAGTCCCATGAGCCGGCGGGAAGAAAGATGAAAGCGCCCAAGAGAATGACGCCCAATAGGAATTTTAATACTGCTTGTGTGAGAAGTTTTTTCTGACTCAATCTGTTACGCTCTGCTGTCATGTTTTTTATTCGCTCTTGTCTTTATCTTGCTCATCTCCTTTGTGCGCTCTACGCCATCTTGAAAAGCAAGCCATTTCGTCTTTACAAAGTTACAAAAATTTCGTATCTTCGCTTATTATGAAGAAGCTCTACTTTGAAACCATAGCACAAACCCTCCAGGTGAAAATCTGGCAGGTGGAAAATTGTATCGATTTGTTGGATGACGGCTCGACTGTGCCCTTTATCAGTCGTTATCGTAAAGAAAAGACGGGGAACCTTAACGATGTCGAAGTGTCTCAAATCAAGCATTATAAGCAGTTGTATGAGGAGATGGAGGCGCGAAAGGAAAGTATTTTGCGTACCATCGAGGAGCAAGGAGCCCTGACGCCGGAATTACAAACGGCAATCGAGCAATGTACCGAATCTCGTGTGTTGGAGGATTTGTATCTTCCTTACCGACCGAAAAAGCGCACACGGGCAACGATTGCCAAAGAAAAAGGATTGGAGCCGTTGGCACAGGCAATGTGGGAAATGAAACTTTTTGATCCGGAACGTGAAGCCTTGCGTTATGTCAAATCTGGGGCGAACGGGGCAAATGATACGACAGGAATCAGTGCCGAAGAAGCTCTCGCTGGCGCACGTGATATTTTGGCAGAGCGTTTGAGCGAAAGTGTGCAGGTAAGAGAAATGCTGCGCAATGTTTTCAGAAAAAGAAGAGTGACGGCAAAAGTTACGAAATCAGCCGCACAGCACCCGGATGTGGATAAATATCGTTCCTACTTTAATTTCTCAGAATCTCTGTTGCACATTGCACCGCATCGTCTTTTGGCGGTTCTCCGAGCAGAGGAAGAGGGGATTTTGAATTTGCATATTGATGCGGATTCGGAAAAATCGGCCTATCAGCTTTATATGGACATTTGTAAGAATGGGAAAAAACCTTCTCGCGGTCTTTCTGAACAGCTGAAAATGCTTTGCGAAGACGCTTACAAACGATTGCTTGAGCCCTCCATAACCCGCGATGTACTCAAAGAGGCCAAAGAAAAAGCCGATATCGCCTCCATTGAAATTTTCGGAGACAACCTGAAACAACTTCTGTTGGCCGCGCCTGTGGGACAAAAACGTTTGCTGGCTATCGATCCGGGCTTCCGAACCGGTTGTAAATGTGTATGTCTGGATGCACAGGGACAACTCCTGCACAACGAAGCCATATTTCCTCATCCTCCTCAAAATGAGAAAATTAAAAGTATTCAAGCACTTTCGACCATGATTGAGAAATACAAGGTGGAAGTGATTGCGGTGGGAAGTGGAACAGCGGGCAGAGAGACCATGCAGTTTCTGAAAATGGTACACATGTCTCCGGAGGTAAAGGTCTTTTCAGTCAATGAGGATGGGGCATCGGTATATTCTGCTTCCGAAGTCGGGCGTGAGGAATTCCCCGAGCAGGATGTAACGGTCAGAGGTGCTGTTTCCATCGGTCGTCGTTTGATGGACCCTTTGGCAGAGCTCGTGAAAATAGATCCCAAGTCTTTGGGAGTGGGGCAGTATCAACATGATGTGGATCAGAAACTACTCAAGGAAAAATTGGACAATACGGTGGAGTATTGCGTGAATGCAGTGGGTGTAAATGTCAATACAGCAAGCCCTTATCTTTTGAGTTATGTGTCTGGGGTCGGTCCTGCGTTGGCCAAAAATATCGTGGCTTATCGTACGGCAAATGGGGATTTGCGCAATCGTGAACAACTCAAGAATGTCGCTCGTTTGGGAGAAAAGGCTTTCCAACAATGTGCCGGATTCTTACGTATTCAAGCTGGTGATAATCCTTTGGATGCCAGCGCCGTGCACCCGGAGTCTTATGGCATCGTGGAAAAAATGGCTGCCCGATTAGGCGTCCCCGCGTCCGAATTGATTGGTAATGAAAGCCTGTGTTCCCAAATTCAGTTGGAAGATTATGTGAGCAAAGAAGTGGGACTTCCCACCCTCAATGATATTTTGAAGGAGTTGCGCAAACCCGGTTTGGATCCACGCAGCGAGGCGACAGAATTTGCTTTCGCCGATGATATTCACGATATCGATGATTTGAAGACCGGCATGGAACTCCCCGGTATTGTTACCAATATCACGGCTTTCGGTGCCTTTGTGGATATCGGTATTCACGAGAATGGCTTGATTCACGCCTCCCAAATGGGACAGAAGGGGATGGCCAATCCTTCCCAAATACTCAAACTGCACCAGAAAGTCAAGGTGCTTGTACTCCAAGTTGATTTAGACCGTAAACGCATCGGTCTTCGCCTTGTCCGCGAATAATCGTTTATTTACGGGGGCGAATCTTTCTAAATCGCAGGGCAATCACGCCCCAGAAGGCTTCTCCGAAGATGCTGCTGGACATTTTGGAGGTACCTTCGGTGCGGTCCATAAAGATAATGGGCACCTCTTTCAATCCAAAACCTAACTGCAAACTGGAGTATTTCATCTCGATTTGGAAGCCATATCCTTTCATTTTTACTTTATCCAAATCCAGTGTTTCCAACAATTCGCGGCGGTAGCAAATGAAACCCGATGTGGAGTCATACACTTTGACTCCCAATACTTTACGTACAAATACAGACGCGAAATAACTAATCAAAACACGTCCGATGGGCCAGTTGATGACGCTGATTCCGTTGCAGTAGCGTGATCCGACAGACAATCCGACTCCGTTTTCCTGACAAGCATTCAACAGGCGGGCAAGGTCTTCCGGATTGTGGGAAAAGTCGGCGTCCATTTCAAAAATATAATCGTAGCCGTGTTCGCAACACCATTTGAAACCGGTGATATACGCCGTTCCCAGGCCCAATTTACCGCTTCTTTCAATCAAGAATAAACGCTCGGGGAATTCTCCCTGCAAGCCCTTGACGATGTTGGCCGTGCCGTCAGGGGAGCCGTCATCGATAATCAAAATACTGAAATCCTCGTATAAGGAGAAAACCTTGCGTATGATTTTCTCTACGTTTTCCTTTTCGTTGTAGGTCGGGATAATGACAATGTTTCGACTCATTTTTTCAATTCCATTAAATGTTTAACCGCTGCCTCAAGTTGTTTGTCTTCACCACGCAAAATGCTTGCCGGATCGTTGTAAACCAAGATATCAGGTTCGATTTGAAGATTCTCCAATACTTTTCCTTCTTTGGTGCCGATGGACGTTACTTCGGGAATACCGAATACCAGACTTTCATCCACCTGGGTCTCCCACCAAACGGCTGTTCCTGTGCCGGCTACAGGCGTACCCACCAATTTTCCTATACCCAATGACTGATAGATGTAGGGGAAGATGGACGCGTCGGAATAGTTGGCCTCGCAGACCAAGACGCAAGAGGGTTTGGTCCATTTGTTATAAGGGTCTTTGCCAATGTATTGGCCGCGCGGCACAAATTGTATGTATTCTTCACCGCCCAGGAGCGTAATCAAATCATCGTGCAACCAGCCGCCGCCATTGTAGCGTGTATCCACCACCACGGCGTCGCAATCTCTGTATTTTCCCAAAATCTTGCTATATGCCTCACGGAAACTGGCAGAAGCCATCTCACGAATGTGTACATAGCCGATTTTTCCGCCGGAAAGTTTGGCGGTCATTTCTTCGCGCTGACGCACCCAACGGCGATACAACATATCCTTTTCAGAAGCCAGCGCCATCAATCGAACGACTACCGGCTTTTTGCCTTTTTTGCTGACTGAAACGCTGATATCTCTCTTGCCTTTGGCGATGAAATGTTTGTACCAGGCTTCCTCTTTTTTGATTTCTTGTCCATCAACCGCTGTAATGATATCGCCTACTTGGATATCCGGATCTGAAATCAGCAGGGGAGAGCCGGGGAAAATTTCAGCGATTTTCAATCCGTCTCCTTCATAATTGTCATCAAAAATAACTCCCAGACGGGCTACATTGTAACGTACGATGGTCTGGTAGCGGGCACCCGTGTGCGAGGCATTCAATTCGCCCAACATTTCAGACAACATTTCTGTGAAGTCGAAATTGTTGTTGATATGGGGGAGGAAACGGCGGTAGTTGTCATAGCACGCCTTCCAATCCACGCCGACAAAATCTTTGTCGTAGAATTTGTGCTGTACCTGATTCCAAATGTGGTCGAAGATATATTCTCTTTCTTTAACCTCGTTGCGTGAGTACCAACCTTTGTAGGAAATGGATTTTTTGGCGCCGGATTTCACGTCGATGCGGCTGATGCTGCCCAAACCACCCATGACATAGATGTACTTTTCGTCTGCGGAAGGAATAATCAGGCCGCTGACCCCGTTGTTGGATACTTTCAGACTCTTCTTCTTGACATCCAGCACATACAGGTCTACACTCTTTCCGGAACTCATTGTGAAATACAATTTCTTTCCGTCTTTCGTCATATAATGGTCTCCAATCGCGCCGGAATAAGGGGTGAGTCGTACGATGCGCTCATCCAAGCGGGTCAAATCAGGAGTGAATTTCACCTTTTCCGCTTTGATGGAATCCTTTTTCTCTTTTTTCTCGGCTTTTTTGTCTCCGTCTTTCAAGAATTTTTCCTCTTCTTCGTGGCTTTCGCTGCGGATAAATTCATAGTAGGTCTTGTCATCAAAGAATTGGATGTAGATGTCTTTTTCTGCTCCCCAGCTGCCGTGGCTGCGATATCCGGCTTTGTCAGAACGCCAAGTCATCGCTTTTCCGTCCAAGGCAAAATGGCCCCTGTCATCGGTGTATCCACTTTGGGTCAAATTGGTGATTTCACCGCTTTCAATATCAACTAAGGCCACATCCTCGTTGTTCCATCCGCCATTTTTCTGCCAATTGCAAAGAATATAACGGCTGTCCGGGCTCCATTGGAATTCCTGATCGCCGTCTTTATATGAGTAGTTAATGTCTTTGTGCAGGGATTTTTCTTTGCCGCTCTTGCAGTCCTTGATGACAAGCTCCGTGCGGTTGCGTAGGAAGGCTAACCATTTTCCATCCGGCGAAACAACCGGCTGGAAGCAGCATTCTCCCTCTTTGGTTACACGGCTTTCCTTAAAATTATTCGTAAAAGAGAAATATTTGTCAGATGCGTCAGCCAAAGTACATTTGAAAATGCTCCAGCAGCCATTTCTTTCAGATGCGTAGTAGAGGGTTTTTCCATCTTTCGAGAAGCTGACTCCTCTTTCCTGTTCCGGCGTTTCGGTCACGCGTACAGTGCGGCTGACTTCGGGGGCGGTTACATAGACATCTCCCTTTGTAACTACGGCAACTTCTTTACCATCCGGTGAGACGGCACAGGAACGTGCACCTCCGGAAACCAAGGTCAGTCTGACATCGTTCTCGGCATTGTCAGAAATAATCGTCAATGCGACTCTTTGAGGCGCGGATTTTTGCTTGGCGTCCAAGGTGTAGAGTTCGCCGTTATAGGAAAAACACAAAATATTCTCGTTGGAAACGGACAGATAGCGGACAGGGTTGTCTTTGAAGAAGGTCAATTGCTCGCTTTTTCCAGTCGTTTCGATATTGGCACGATAGATGTTCAAACAGCCGTCCTGCTCGCTCAAATAGTAGTAGGTCTTTCCGTCAGCAGCCCAAATAGGATCTCTATCTTCTCCTTGAAAATCAGTGAGTTTGACAAATGAGCCTGTTTCGTTCATGGCAATGCGTCCCGTTTTGTTTTCGACCTGGGGCGTGTAGAGCCAGATGTCGCGGGTGATGGACGATTGGTGGTGTTTACGGAAACTGTCTTCGGGGCCTTTGAGGTCTTCATACAAAATCTGACCTTGCGCGTTGATGCTGAAATTTCCCACGGGAAGGGCTGATACGCGGTAGGGGCGTCCTCCATTCAAATCTGTTGCATAGACCTTGGGATAGGTCGGGAAACCGCCATAATTCTTATCATTGTCAATGCTGGCTGAAAAAATCAATTTTCCCTCGCCGGTGACGGTCAGTAAAATTTCAGAACCGGGGAAATCAGTCAGGCGTTTTGCCTTTCCACCGATGGCAGAAGTGAGGTACAAATCCTTGCTGCCCATGCCCTCGCGATGCGAGGTGAAGACAATCTGTTTGGAGTCAGCCGTCCATTTGGGAGCGTCGTCGTGGGCTTCGTGCGAGGTGATTTGGCGCGCGATTCCGCCTTCACGGGCTACGGTGTAGATATCACCTTTGTAACCAAAGGCAATGGTCTTTCCGTCAGGTGAAATGCAACTTTTACGCAGCCACAAAGGGTTTTCGTCCTGGGCAAAGGCTGCTGCGCTGCAAAAAAGCGCGCAAGAGAGAAATATAGATTTTAGAGATGTCATTTTCTATAGATTAGGGGAGTTGTATCCCGAATTCACTTTTTAATTTGTGCCAAAGCAGGGCTGTCGGCAGTCCCATCACATTGAAATAAGAACCTTCAATCGTATCAATGGTAGCCATTCCAATCCATTCCTGAATGCCGTAGGCGCCCGCTTTGTCGATGGGGTTGTAACGCTCGACGTAGTATGCAATCTCGGCTTCGGACAAATCTGTAAAATGCACTTGCGTGGTGTCACTGAAACTGATCATTTTGTTCTGACTTCGCAGACATACACCGGTCGTAACCTGGTGTGTCTTTCCCGAAAGCGCTGCCAGCATGGCGATGGCCTCTTCCTTGTCGTGCGGTTTTCCCAATGCTTTTCCTTCCGAGAAAACAAGTGTATCAGCGGTTATCAGTAACTCATTTTCTTCCAATTCGCGGTGAAACCCCATGGATTTTCCCTCTGACAGATAGATGGGAATCTGTTCACAGGCCATGCCTTCCGGAATGTTTTCTTCAAAATGGCTACGCGCGTCCACACAGAATGTCAAGTCCAAAGCACTCAACAATTCTTTTCTGCGTGGTGATGCACTTGCCAGTATGATATTCCAAGTCTTACTCATTAGGATTTGGCTCCGTTGGTGGGAATGGAGAAAGGCGCTCCGGGTGCATCCAATTGCACAGTACCGTGAGAACTTTCGTATTTTTCAAGGTTGTCCTTCAAAGCAAGGAACAATCTCTTGGCGTGTTCCGGAGTCATAATGACGCGGCTGCCCACTTCCGGCTGTTTCATACCGGGAAGCATGGAGGCGAAATCCAGAATAAACTCGCTGGCAGAGTGGGTAATGATAGCCAAATTGGAATAATATCCTTTGGCCACCTCGCTTTTAACTTCAATTTGAAGGTTGTTGTTTTCTTCCATATATTATATTGGTTTTATTTCTGACTTTTTTGACGGAGAGATTCATACAGGACGACAGCGGTTGCTACCGATACGTTGAGAGAGGAAATTCCGCCTACCATGGGAATAGCGGCCTTTTCATCACAGATAGCCAACATCGAATCGCTGATTCCCTTTCCTTCAGAGCCCATGACAATGGCAATAGGGCCTGTCAAATCGGTTTCGTAAATGGATTTGTCTGTTTTTTCGGTGGCGGCAATCAGACGGAAGCCGCTTTGCTTGAGCATGTAGGCAGCCAGACGCAGGTTGGGAACTTTGCTGGTGTCGATTCTCATCAGGGCGCCGGCAGAAGCTTTGACTGCCTCGGCGTTGATGGCTGCACCCCCTTTGGCAGGTACGATGATGCCTTTTCCACCGCTACATTCCAAGGTTCGGGCGATGGCACCCAGATTGCGCACGTCGCTGACCCCGTCCAAAATGACCAGTACAGGGGAGTCGGATGAGGCCAAAGCATTGTTAATCAAGGTCTCAATGTCTACATAATCAATCTGCGAAATCAAGGCAACCACCCCTTGGTGTGCGCCTCTTACTTCTCGGTTGAGTTTCTCAATGGGGACATATTGATAGGGGATTTGATTCTCACCAATCAAGGTAATCAATTCTCTGTAAGCCGGTCCCTCCATCCCTTGTTTCAACAGGACCTTATCAAATTTCTTTCCGGCCCTGATGGCTTCAATAACAGGGTGTATTCCAAATAAATACTGCATATTTTATAATTTTTCTGACAATTCCATCCACTCGTCCGTCAAATGGTCTATTTGTCTTTTGTTTTCTAAAAATTCACGGGTCAAATCCATGACGTCATCTCCGGCTCCGGGGTTTTGGAGTTTCTCTTCTACCTGACGCTGTTTTTCTTCCCATTGGGCAATCTCTTTTTCAAGGAAATTCACCCTGTTTTTTATTTTCCTTTGTTCCTTGGACAAGAATTTCTTTTCCTGAAATTCGGCTTTGCCGTTGTTTTCTGTGATTTTGGCTTCTGATTTCGGCTTTTCCGATTGGGTGTTCGGCGTTTTATCCTTTCGTTCCAATTCGTTCAGCGATTCAATCTTGCGATTGCGTAGGAATTCATCAATACCGCCCAAATGTTCTTTGACGCGACCATTTTTGAATTCATACACCTTGTCCACCAATCCGTCGAGGAAATCTCTGTCGTGCGAAACAATGATGAGCGTGCCGTCATAGCGCTGCAAAGCTTGTTTCAAGATATCTTTCGAAAGAATGTCCATGTGGTTGGTCGGCTCGTCCAATGCCAACAAGTTGTAGGGGTGCAGCATGAGTTTTGCCATGGCCAGGCGAGCTCTTTCTCCACCGCTCAACACGCCTACTTTCTTGTCAATATCTTCTCCTTTGAACAGAAATGAAGCAAGTATATCCCTGAGTTTGAGGCGGATATCTCCCACAGCAATACGGTCGAGCGTACCAAATACCGTGTCTTGCTTGTCTAAAATATCTTCTTGGTTCTGGGCAAAGTATCCGATATTGACATTGTGTCCGGTCTTGGCTTGTCCGTTGAGTGGATCCAATTCGCGCATGACAATACGCATCAAAGTGGTCTTGCCCTCTCCGTTGCGACCGACCAAAGCCACTTTTTCGCCTCTTTTGACTTCGATTTCGGCATCTGAGAATACGACCTTGCTGTCATAACCGGCTTGAAGATTGCTGGCTTTGAAAGCTATATCACCGCTACGGGGTGCCGGCGGGAATTTCACATTCAGCGCGGCTTTATCTTCCACATCCACTTCAATGCGCTCTAATTTTTCCAGTGCCTTCACCCTGGATTGCACCTGATTGGATTTGGTGGGTTTGTAACGGAATTTTTCAATGAACTCTTCCGTCTTTTCAATCATTCTCTGCTGATTTTCAAAGGCGGCACGCTGTTGGGCAATGCGTTCGGCACGCAGAACCTGATATTTGCTATAGGGAACCTTGTAATCGTGGATATGTCCCAACATGATTTCTACCGTACGGTTGGTGACATTGTCCAAGAATTTTCTGTCGTGAGAAATCAGCACCAATGAACCTTTATAATCTTTCAAGTAGGATTCAAGCCATTCGATGGATTCAATATCCAAATGGTTGGTCGGCTCGTCCAGCAAAAGCACATCGGGACTTCCCAACAGAATTTTTGCCAATTCGATACGCATATTCCAGCCCTGCGAAAAGGTCTCGGTAGGGCGGGAGAGTTCTTCTCTCTTGAATCCCAGTCCCAACAGCGTTCTTTCGGCCAGCACAATGGGATCGTCGCTTTGCAGGATGGACAATTGATCGTTCAATTCATTCATCCTAATAATTAGCGACTCGTATTCCTTTGATTCATAATCGGTTCTGCTACTTAATTGAAGAGATACTTCATTAAGCTCATCCTCCATTTCATACAGTCTTGCAAAGGCTGTCAAGGCTTCATCCAATACGGATTTGCCTTTGTTGTGCTGCATAATCTGGGGCAGATAGCCGATTTGCATGCCGCTGGGAACTTCAATTTTACCTCCTGTCGGTTTCTGTTCGCCGCAGATAAGTTTCAAGATGGTAGATTTGCCCGCACCATTTTTTCCCACCAGACCGATTTTATCACTTTCGCTGATGTGAAAATTGATGTTGTCAAGCAGGGTAAATCCACCGTAGGCGACAGTCAGTGCGTTGATTGAAATCATAGCTATGAGACGGCAGGGAAAGGATTATAGACGGGCCAGGGCAGCCTTAATGGCTTCAATTTTCGCCAAGGCGTCTGCCTCTTTCTTGCGTTCAAGGGCTACAACCTGTTCGGGAGCACTGCTGACAAATTTCTCATTGGAGAGTTTCTTGCGTACGCCAAACAAAAAGCCTTCCAAGCGTTTCAATTCGGTCTCCAACTTCAATTTCTCTTCGCCGGTATCAATAAATCCTTCCAACAGGACGCTGATTTTGCTCGTTCCGGCCATAAAGGAACTTGCGGCGCCGCTCATGCTTTCCACGAAATCTACGTTGGCCATTTTGGCAACCAAAGCTTTTACGCTTTCAGGGAAGCTTTCCAACTGCACTTTCAGACTTTCTTTCATCGGGATGCCTTTTTCCTGGCGCACACCACGAATACCTGCAATGGCAGCAACCGCTACGCTGAAGTCTGCAATCAATTCTTTATCGTAGGGGTTGGCGGCAGGGTAGAGTTGCAGCATGATGCTCTCTCCCTCCTTTCTCGGGGCGATATTTTGCCACAATTCTTCCGAGATGAAAGGCATGATGGGATGAATCATCTTCAAAAGTGACTCAAAGAATGACAAAGTCGCTTCGTAGGTCTGGGTGTCCATCTTATCACCGAATGAGGGCTTGATGGCTTCCAAATACCAGGCGCAGAAATCATCCCAGAAGAGTTTATACATCGTCATCAATGCATCTGAAATACGGAATTTGCTGAAATGATCATTGATGATGGCAATGCTTTCGTTGAGTTTGCTTTCAAACCAGCGCACCGCAATGTTGCTTTCAAGGGGCTGGGCTTTGTCTGCATCGGTTTCCCAACCTTTGACAAGACGGTAGGCATTCCATATTTTTCCACAGAAATTGCGTCCCTGCTCAATCTGGGTCTCATCATACAAAATGTCGTTACCGGCAGATGAACAGAGCAACATACCCAAACGAACAGAGTCGGCGCCATATTTTTCAATCAACACCAAGGGGTCGGGGGAGTTGCCCAAGGTCTTACTCATCTTGCGACCGAGTTTGTCACGCACGATACCGGTCAAATAGACATTGCGGAAGGGGATATCTTCCATAAATTCGTTTCCGGCCATAATCATACGGGCTACCCAGAAGAAAAGGATATCGGGGCCGGTTACCAAATCATTGGTCGGGTAATAGTATTTCAAATCGGCATTGGCTTCTTTCTCGGGATGTCCGGCTTTTTCAGGGTCAAACACGCTGATGGGCCATAGCCAGCTGGAGAACCAGGTATCCAGCACGTCTTCATCCTGGCGAAGGTCGTTCAGTTGAAGCGATGCGTCAATCTTGCGGGCTTCCAACAGGGCTTTTTCTTCATTCTCGGCCACGACAATCTGACCATCAGGCAGATACCAGGCGGGAATTCGCTGTCCCCACCACAACTGACGGCTGATACACCAGTCGCGTACCGTCTCCATCCAATGCTTGTAAGTATTGCGGTATTTATCCGGAATCAGTTTAACCTTGCCGCTCTCAACGCTTTCCAAGGCGTCTTTTGCCAAGTCTTCCATTTTGAGGAACCATTGGGCGGAGAGTTTGGGTTCAATGACTGCGTTGGTTCTTTCAGAATAACCGATGGGGGATACATAATCCACTGTTTTTTCGAGGTTGCCGGCCTCCTGCAACATCTTTGCAATTTTCTCGCGGGCAACAAAACGGTCTTCACCCACCAGGATTTGTGCGTCTTCGGTCAAACGTCCATGGTCGTCGATAATGTCGGTGACAGGAAGGTGGTGACGCAAACCGATTTCGTAGTCGTTGATATCGTGTGCGGGGGTTACTTTGAGGCAACCGGTACCGAAATCCATTTCTACATAATCATCTTCAATAATGGGAATCTCCTTGTTAATCAAAGGGATAAGCACCTTCTTTCCTTTGAGCCAATGGTATCTTTCGTCAGCAGGGTTGATACACACAGCAGCGTCGGCCATGATGGTCTCGGGACGGGTGGTCGCTACGATGATATATTGGTCGGTTGCGTTGCCGTTTCCGTCTGATACGAAATAACGCATGTGATAGAATTTGCTCTGCGTATCTTTGTGAATTACCTCCTCATCGCTGACCGCAGTAAGTCCCTCCGGGTCCCAATTGACCATACGTACGCCTTTGTAGATATATCCTTTGTTGTAGAAATAGACAAAGGTATTGATGACAGCCTGACTCAAATCCGGGTCCATGGTAAAGCGGGTTCTGTCCCAATCGCAGCTTGCGCCCAATTTGCGGAGCTGATTGAGGATGATACCACCATGTTTTTCTTTCCATTCCCACGCGTGTTTGAGGAACTCTTCGCGGGTAAGATCCTCTTTGCTGATGCCTTCACTCTTCAATTTGGCAACGACCTTGTTCTCGGTGGCAATGCTGGCGTGGTCCGTTCCGGGCACCCAGCAGGCGTTTTTGCCGTCCATGCGCGCTTTTCTGACCAACACATCATTCAAAGTGTTGTTGAGCACGTGTCCCATGTGAAGAATACCGGTCACGTTGGGCGGGGGAATCACCACGGTGTAAGCGGGTCTTTCGTCGGGTTCTGAGTGAAAATATTTATTTTTCAGCCAATAAGCATACCATTTATCCTCCACTTTCGAAGGGTCATAATGTTTGTCTTGCGTATCCATCTCTGCTCTATCTTTTATATACTTTTTTATTCAAAACAGTCAGTTTGTCCGACATTTGGACATATCTTGCAAAGTTACTGAAATAATTTGTAATTTCGCCCTGCAAATTGCATCATTTAAGTTTGTTTTCATGTTTGTTTTAGATTCTCATTGCGATACTCCTTCGCAGATCGTCCGTTTACGGGATTTGTCTTTGGATAATGACCATGCCCAAGTGGATTTTCCCAAACTGCATAGAGGGGGAGTGAATGCCTGCTTTTTTGCCCTTTATACAGGGGCCTCCTTGTCTGTGGATGCCGCTCGCATTAAAGTTGAAGAAATGCTTAAAGTCGTTGATGATACATTGTTGAAAAATAGAGATTTGGCTGTGCTAACTAAAACTGCAAGTCAGGCGCTTGAAAATCAACGGAACGCACGTTTTTCACTTTGCTTGGGGCTGGAAAACGGACAGCCGATAGGGGACGATTTTCAGCAGTTGGACTCTTATTTTGACAAGGGAATCCGCTATGTGACTTTGACGCATTCTGCACACAATCTGATCGGAGATAGCTGTTCACCCAAGCAGGCGCGTTGGAATGGTTTGAGTCCTTTCGGCAAGCAACTCGTGGAGAAAATGAACGAATTGGGGATGATGGTGGATATTTCCCATACCTCAGCAAAGACCACTTGGGATGCGTTGGATGTGTCAAGCAAACCCATTATCGCCAGTCACTCTTCCTGTCAAACTTTGTGCAAACATCCTCGCAATCTATCTGACAATCTGATTCGTGCAATCGCTGATAAAGGGGGAGTCGTACAGATTGCTTTCTATCCGGAATTTCTTGATGCTGAGTTTTCTAAAACCTTGCGTGATAGTGGTTTATACGATTTGGGTGAAGAAATAGAAGAGGTGTTTATTGCCGACCCTTCTAATCCTGGAAAGCGTGCGGCATGGTATGCCGTTCTGGATCGTTTGCAGGCTTTATCCCGTCCGCATTGGACTCGAATCGTGGATCATATCGAGCACGCCATTCAAGTGGGTGGGGTGGAGTGTGTCGGACTCGGTTCAGACTTTGACGGCATTTGTGTGACGCCGGAGGGGATGGAAGATATTTCCTGTATGCCGCTGATATTTGAGGAGTTGTGTCGTCGTGGCTGGGGTTCTTCGGATATAGAGAAAATAGCCGGCGCGAACTTTCTTCGTTGCTGGAAGGACAATCTTGGATAATATTTTTCGGGAGCTACTTAAGCTGCTCTGATTGAAGTTCTTGGAGGAGTTCTTGGAGTGCAGCGGCGGTGAAGGCGGTGATATTTTCTTCCCGATTGCCGTTGTGATGAAAGGGGAGACTGCGTGTCCCTATAGGACTGCTGATGCCAATCCATACCAATCCGACCGGTTTTTCTTTGCTGCCACCGCCCGGGCCGGCGATTCCCGATGTAGCAACACTAATGTCGCTTCCTGTTAATTTCCGAACGCCCTCGGCCATTTTTTCCACGCATTCCCGGCTTACGGCTCCATACTGGTTGATGATGGCTTCTGGTACTCCTAATACATTGATTTTTACCGAATTGGCGTACGAAGTAACGGAGCCGAGATAATATTCGGAGCAGCCGGAAACAGAGCAGATACTGCGAGAAATGTTACCACCCGTACAGGATTCGGCCGCACTGAGTTTCCATCCCTTTTTCAATAGGATTTCTCCGCAGTCTTTGGCGAGCTGTTCTATATGTAAGGGGGTAGCTGTCATCGGCTTGAATTCAGTTTGCGAAGTTGATGTAAAAGTTGGTTGGCGTTTTTCAGGAGAGCCGGGCCTTCTTTGAGCAATGCTTCGTCAAATTCCACGAGACTGGCTCCGTCGCATAGCATCCTGTATGCCATTTCTGCGGTTCCGATACCTTCGCCGGAGGCGATGATGAGCAGGTTGCCGGATGTCTTTTTATGGATGTAATCCACCCATTTGCAATCTTTTACAACGACACCATCCAAGCCGCTTCGCATGACGTATGCCACAATTCCATCAATGTCAGAACGACAGGTTCCTTTGGTGATATTGACAAAGATAGGACGTCTTTTATCGAAGAATCTGCGGGTTTCCAGCATCTTGTCGATGACTTCTGACAATCGCGTGATGTCTTCTGTGACCCCGCAGTTGTTGCTGTCAATGATAAACATGTCCACAAAATCATACAGCAAAGCCATGGAACGGGCGAAGTTGGCTGTTTCTTCCTCATTGTCTCCGAGGCTGTTGTCATTGCTGAGGTGGGCAGCCAGACGGATATTGGGTCTTTGAAGTCTTAATTGCGCCACCGCTTCTTCTACGCCTTTTCCATCCATTTCCTGGAGGCCGATAGGGCCAATTTCAATAAATCCGGGGCCGAAGTTGCTGTAGAGTTTGTGAAATTCACAATTTTCGTCGTATCCACTCGCGATGCCGAATGGAGAGTCGAAGGTAATATCAAATATTCGGGTGGCAAGATTTTGGTAAACTCGTTTATACCTTAATCTATAATAGAAAAGCAACAGGGGAATGCGATTCAAGATGGATAGCTTTTCCGCCAATTGCTTTTTATTTTTCGTATTCTTCCAAAAAATCATTTTTGCCCTTTTTGCAATGGACTGCAAACTTACAAAAAAATGCGGAACTCGGGATGGCTATGAGACTTATAATTTACAGGTCTTGAAAGGAGCCGTCGTTGTAGAAGATTGTAACTCTTACTGCTTTTCGCTGATTATTAACGTGTTGCTTATTCTTATCTAAACTAATGCTATCGATAATGCTTTCCTTGCTGTTATTTATTTCCTCTCGCGTGTCGTTGGCTTCAGTCATTCCCCATGCTGGTTGTTGAGAGGGTTCTGAGAGGGCAGTCTGCTCAAATTGAGCCATATCAAAGAGGTTCTCGGGATCGTACGAAATCTCGTTTACAGGCTCGTCTACGCTTGATTTTGCCGTATTATACGCATTGAAATTATCCTGTTCCTTATACATTTTTCCCGTACCCATCAAGAGCCAATCTAAGTTCAGGGTAGGGTAGCGTCTGGCAATACTAATGATAAAATCACAGCTCGGTTTGTTTCTTCCGTTGATAACGTGTGTGACGTTAGGGGAGGAGACTCCTATATTTCTTGCGAACTCGGATTGGGTGATATTTTCAGCGGAAAGAAACTGCAAAATTCGTGTTTTCATACCATTAAAAATTGTTAATTAACGATTTACAAAAATAAATCATTTTATCCACATATCCAAATCATGCTCGTGTTAACAGATGTTATCACTATCTTATAAATGCCCCAATTTATATTAAAGTGTTTTGTTAGTGAATTTTGGTAAACAACTAATATATAGCGATTTAATTATATAAAAATGCGGTTTTGAACAGGGTTTTACTGCCTCAAGGCTCGACAGGCGATAGTTTTATTAAATGTTTATTTTAGTCAGTTTTTATAAAGTGCTGATTTTTAGTAATATATAGAAAATAAAATGCGGGATAAATTTTACTAATTAACATTTTATTTACCAATTAACAAAATAATAAAACAGGTTGAAAAACGAGATAGGGATTTTTACAAAATTAAAAATTAACAAAACGAAATGTAAATTTACAAATGTAACTTTTGTTAATTTGTGGACATGAAAATTTCCTTGTAAAATTTGTGATGAAATAGGAAGGATCTGCCAGAGCGTGGCCGGCGGAGGACTCCGTTCGCTTCGTTCACTCCGGCCCCTCCATCTTCCCGTGGCTGCCTGTTCACAAAGGCCGCGAGCGGACATGGTTTTTCTTATCCTCAAAAAGGGCTGTTTCTGTGGACAGAGATGGCACTGAACTACAGCCGTGTATTCATAAATAAAATGTAGCCGACCTTGTGGGTTCGCGCTTACGACTTTAGGTTCAAGCTGTAGCATACAAAAAAGAAGCACTCTTCTGTAGAGTGCTTCTCGTGCATTTATATCTGTGGGCTTTAACGCCCTATTAGTTTGATTAAAGCGTCATAGAAAGCGTGTAAGAGCCTGCGGTGTAGCAACTTGATTCCTTGCTTCCGGGAAGGGTAACGGTGGCTGTACAGCCCTCAGGAATGGTGAAATTCCAAATCCACTCATCGCCTTCATAGTGCCATTCGCTTTTGATGACACCGGATACGGATTGATATGAAGCCTTGATATAACCAAGACGTTTATCCGGAATGGGGCTCATAATGATATTTTTGAAACCAGGAGCTTTTGCGTCAGCAGCAATACCGGCAGCCGTTTCCCAAATCCATTCGCATACGCATCCGTAGGCATAGTGGTTGAAACTGTTCATGCCTTTCGGTCCCATACCATATTCTATCATATAGCTGTTCCAGCGTTCCCAAATGGTTGTTGCGCCATTGTCCACCGAGTAGAGCCAGCTGGGGTTTTTGCGCTGGAAAAGGAGTTCGTAGGCGATGTCGTTCATGCCATTGTCTGTCAGCACACTCATCAAGATAGAGGTGCCCAAGAAACCTGTTTGCAGGCAATTGTCGTGCGCTTTGAAATTCTCACGCAAGCGTGCAATCATCTGATCTTTGGCCTCTCCCTCCAAAATGTTGTTCTTCAAGGCAAACAAAGCCGGTGTCTGCATGGTGTTGAGAATATCCGTCTTGAATTTGCCCTCTTTGGTGAAGAACTTCTTGCGGATAAACGCTTTGGTGTCGGCAGCCTTCTGCAAGTGAAGTTGGGCATCACGTCCCGTAGCCACAGCCATATCGGCCATCATTTGTGCGTCCATAGCCAAGTAGGAAGCGCTCAAGAAGTTCCAATAGTCAATCGTTTCGGGATAAAAGACTTTGGTCTCTTTGTTCTTCAAATACTTCTTGCTGCTGGTCTCCAAGGGCTCGTAGCTCAACCAATCTGCATATTGCTTGTTGCCGTTTTCCTTAATATGGGCATTGTGATCGTAATTGGTTTCATAGATGTGAGCAATGAACTTCTCCATAGAATCCCAACACTCATTGACAATTTTGACATCATTGAACTGCTTCCAGATAACCCAAGGAACGATAATGCCGGCATCCGCCCAACCCAGACGCATCAAGCCGTCGCCATATTGTGCGGTCGGTGCCACACTGGGATAAGCTCCCAAGGGACTCTGGCTGTCGCGTAAGTCTTTCATCCATTTGTGGAAGAAAGTCTGGGTGTTGGCAAAAAAGGCCCCAGTCTCTGTAAATACTTGTGTATCAGCAGTCCAACCCAATCTTTCATTGCGCTGGGGGCAGTCTGTTGAGACAGAAAGGTAGTTGGAACGTTGTCCCCACAAGGTGTTGGAAATGAGTTTGTTAATCAATTCGTTTCCGGTTTCAAGCGTTCCGATTTCCATTTCTTTGGTAATGGACGTTACAGGAATGGATTGAATGGATTTGAATACAACCTCGTCAGTTGCTGTAATGGCAATATAACGATATCCGTAGAAGGTGTAGCGAGGGCGATAGTTTACATAGCCGCAAGCATCCCCAAAGGTATAACGGAGCAACATATTGTTCTGAGGAGTGCGCAGGTTGAGACGGTGTATGCTTCCCTCGGGGCCGTCCATGCCTCGACTCAAAGCGCCATTTCCATCGTTGAGAAGCTCTGCGGGAAGACAGGTCAAAACAGTACCTTCCTGGGCCTTAAAGACGAAATCAGGAACGGCGGAACAGTTTTGTCCAAAATCAATCACCAAGGTTTCACCAGGACGAATACGCATCTTGTCAGAGGCTTTGTATTCTTTTTTGATGACAACTTTTCCATGTCCTTCCTCGCTGGCGCCTTCAATGCTGTCGTACACATACGCCTGAATGGGTTTGAGGGTCAAATCTTCGCGGAAATAGATTTCTGCGCCATTGCTCGGCACGATTTCTCCCGAAAATTCCGTGTTGATTTCAGGCTTGGAGAGTTTTTCAACTGTTTCAAATCCAAGCGGAATGCGCGCGTCATATTCCTCTCCGTCAAAAATCGCAGCGTGGGTGACAGGACCGGCAATACCGGCTAACCAATCTTCGCAGTTGGTACCCAAATATTCTTTGGTTCCATCTTCATAAGTCAGCTCCAGCACCGCACGGAACGCACATTTTTTACCAATCATACCCTCATGATTTTTCGGGGTGACGATTTTGTCTCCCCACCAGCCCGGAGTAACTTGTGCGCTGAGGCTATTGGTTGCCTTCTTTCCGGTTTTGAACGCATCCGTTACATCGTAGGTATAGGAAATTTTGGTTTTTTGGTAATGCGTAAAACCAGGCTTGAGAATTTCATCACCAATGCGTATTCCATTGACATAGAGCTCATATACGCCCAATCCGCTGGTCATCCATTTGGCAGTTTTGACTTTCTTTTCGTTCTGCCAGGTCGTATAGAACCAGGATGCTCCGTCTGCAGCCCTGTCGCCATCTTGAATAATTTTGGTTACGACAGGTGCATTCGCGGCTGATATCCATTCTGATGCACCCCACGCAGAACTATCAAGCGCATCTGTCATGGGGAATTCCGCTTTTTGGCAGGACCAGGCAAACAGCAAGGCTGATAATGAGATTAAAATAAACTCTTTCTTCATACAGTGCTATTATTATAAGGTATCATTTAATCGAAAATACGCTCCTTGCTGATAATGGGGTTGGCATAGATGCCCAGGAGAATTTCTCTTAAATCCTCTCTGTTCAATTCGGCCTCCACTTTATCCAACTGCGTTTGAATGTAATTTTCGAAATTGGCTTTGTCTTGTTCGCTGTACTCCTTGCAGAAACGATCCTTGCCATAAAGCATGTCGTACGCCATGTAGTTGGTCTTCCACAATTTGTACCCGATGACAATGCGGTGGTCCACCACGTGTCGCATCCAACGATAGCGGTCATTCGCGACGTTGCAGAGCGATGCTGAATGGATTTCGTTGGCATTGATGGGCGCGCCGATGGTGATGTGAATGTTGCCTTTGTAGCGTTTGATACCCGTCAGGATGCTGTTGATGTCCTCGCCGGCGACCTTTTCATATTTTCCACTTCTGGAAATGAGGATTTCGCGGGCTTTCAAGATGTCGCAAGGCTCGTATTCGTAGGAAATACTCATCGGGACAATCTTCAATTCCTCAAAGTTCTTAACAAAGTCGTTGGTTCCACTCAAATCCAACATCTTGATCAATCCTTGCTCGGTCATATCCGTACCGTCCTTGGTGCGTCCTTGACGTTGGGCAATCCATACGCTGCTGCGTCCTGTGGTAATGCTTTCGCGGATGTATTTGGACAGGATTTGCGAGGTGATGTATTGCTCGCGCACCGGAATGCCACGCAAGACCTTGATCATGCGGTTGGAGCGAATCAACGTCTCAATCATTTCATTTTGCAACAGGTTGCTGCCGACGGCAATTTCCGAGAAAGGAAGGCCGTTCTTGAACAGAATGATTTGAATGAAGGCCGGATCCAGGACAATGTCGCGGTGGTTGGTCATCATCAGGAATTTACCATCACTATTGAGCAGGTTTTCAATACCGGAATAGGTAAAGGTGCCTGCTGTCTTTTGGATGATGCGTTCCAGCACCATGATGACAATTTGAGATTGAAATTCATCAATGCTCTTTACATTTTTCAGCAGACTGCCCAGGAATGTGGGCGGTTTTTCCGGGAAAATGTACTTCGATACTTGGAAAAGCAAAGGGTGGTCTGCATATTTATTCAATGCAGCAATCGCTTCCTCGTCGTTGTAAGGGCGAATTTCTTCAAATTCTGATAAATCAGTTGCCATATGCTTAGGTTTTAGTAAATAATCGAACTATCGCCATAACTCAAAAAACGATAACCGTTTTCAAGGGCGTGTGTGTATATTTCCTGCCAATTTCCACCCGTAAAGGCCGACACAAGCAACAGAAGGGTGCTTTGGGGCTGGTGGAAGTTGGTAATGAGTATATCAACTAGGCGGAATTGAAAGCCGGGCACAATGATGATGCGTGTGCCCAAGGTAAGTTGCTCCTGACCTGTTTTTTCCAAATAATACAGCAGGGCGTCCAAACTTTCAGTCGTCGTGTATGAGTAGGCTCTTTCATAGGGAGCCCATTGGGGAATATCTGTCGGAGCGCCGTTCTCAATGCATTGAACACCAGCATAATACAGTGACTCCAAGGTCCTGACAGAGGTGGTGCCGACAGCGACCAATTTGCGGGTTTGAGTGGCACTTTTATCTCGGAGTTTGCGCAACAGTTCCTTGCTGACTACAAAGGGCTCACGGTGCATGGTGTGTCGTGACACCTCATCATCTTTCACGGGGAGGAAAGTACCGGCACCCACATGGAGGCACACCGTTTCTTTCTCTATGCCTTTTTCGCTTAAATCAGCCATCACTTTTTCAGTGAAATGCAGACCGGCTGTCGGTGCCGCAACGGAGCCGCGCGTCTGTGCATACAAGGTTTGGTAGCGTTCGATATCGATGTGTTCGCTTTCGCGTCCCAAATAAGGGGGAATGGGAATGGTACCACAGATTTCCAACACACGGGAGAATTCGGTACCGTCAGCCCAATGAAATTCCACGATGCCGGTTTGTCCCTCGCGCTCAATCAGAGAAGCTTGTAGTCTCAAAGCTGCCACACGGGCGTCATTTTCGGGGTTGTAAAGCGTCAGGATATCACCTTTCCAGCGTTTAGCGTTGCCGATGATGCACTTCCAGCGACAGCACGCTGTTGAAGCAAAGTTGCTGACATATTCGGCAGGACTGTCCGGTTCTAGGCAGAAAATTTCGATGTGCGCACCGCTTTCTCGTACAAAATGAAGTCGCGCCGGGACGACCTTGGTGTTGTTGCAGACCAACAGAGAGCCCGGCTCGATCATTTCCGTCACATTGCGAAAATGTTTGTCTTGTATCTCAAATTTACCGGGTGCTAAACGCTTACAACAGAGCAATTTACTTCCGTCTCTTTCCTGAAGAGGGTAGCGGGCAATCCTCTCGTCGGGCAGCGTGTAGTCAAAATCTGAAATATGAAGGTCGCTTATCAAATCTTTTCCAGGGCTACAACATTTTCCACATGATGGGTGTGGGGGAACATATCGACGGGTTGCACGGCCGTAATTTTATAACGCGCTCTTCCACTTTCGTCTTCGTTGCAGAAAATCGCCAAATCACGCGCTTGTGAGGCTGGATTACAACTGACATAGACCATGCGCTCGGGGGCGGCATCCAGGATGACTTTGGCAACATCGGGATGGATACCGGCACGAGGGGGATCCAAAATAATCACGTCAGGACGACCATGTTGCTGTATGAATTTTTCAGTCAGCACATCTTTCATATCGCCGGCAAAAAACTCGCAATGGTCGATATGGTTGGCGGCTGCATTGATTTTCGCGTCTTCGATGGCTTCGGGTACATACTCGATACCAATCACTTTGGCGGCTTTGGAACTGACGAATTGGGCGATGGTTCCCGTGCCAGTATAAAGGTCATAAACCGTTTCTGAGCCACTTAGATTGGCATATTCACGGGTTACGCTATAGAGTTTGTATGCTTGTTCCGTATTGGTCTGGTAGAAGGATTTCGGGCCGATTTTGAAGCGGAGATTCTCCATTTGCTCGTAAATGGCGTCATCACCTTTGTAGAGTATGCAATCAAGGTCGGAAATGGAGTCATTCAGTTTCCCGTTGATGACATAATAAAGGGATTTAATCTCCGGAAAACGCTCGCTGACAGCATCCAAAAGGGTTTTTCGGGCTTCTGCGTCTTCGTAATGGAAACAGATAATCAGCATGATGTCGCCTTGCTGATTGTTGCGGACAAACATATTTCTGAGCCAGCCTTCCTGTTTGCGGATATTAAAAAACGAGTAGCCGTTTTCAAGGGCAAACTGGCGGATAAAATTGCGGATTTCGTTGGACGGTTCGGGCTGCAACCAGCATTTTTTGATATCCAAAACCTTGTCAAAAAAGCGTCCGACATGGAAACCGACACCGGGACAGGAGGGGATTTCTGCACCTTCTTCAACGGGCATTTCTTCCTGTGAAATCCATTTCTTATCAGAGAAGGTAAACTCCAGTTTATTACGGTAATACGTTGTTTTATCTGATGGAATGATTGAGGATATTTCAGGGATATCCAAATGGCCGATTCTTACCAGTTGATCATAGACCTGCTGTTGTTTTCCTGCCAATTGCATTTCGTAGGGAAGAGGTTGCCATTTGCAGCCGCCGCACACGCCGAAATGTTCGCAGAATGCATCAATGCGATCCGGCGAGGGCTCCACCATGCGAAGCACCAATCCTTCCATATAATTTTTCCTTTTTTTGGTAACACGTATATCCACGATATCTCCGGGCACGGCAAAAGGAACAAACAAAACCGCGTTGTCTATATGAGCCAATGCTTTTCCTTCAGCAGCAATGGCTTCGATACGTACATTTTCCAGTACGATATTTTGTTTTTTTCTTCCCATATATTTACAAATATACGATTTTTTTCCATTTAAGCGCTTCAACAGCCCTTGTTTTTACATACGATAGCGTTTTGTCGCTCAAAAAGCTCTTTTATACTTTTGCGATACAATTTATATTATGTTAAGTTGTATATAAAAAAAATTATTGACTCCCTCATTATAGACAAAGCGTTACCCCAAAAGCCAAATTCGTGATATACATATCGCTGCGTAACGTATTCTCCTTGGGTATCAGTTTATTAGCGCTGTCATATAAACGTGGTGAACCGTAATGATGAGAATTTCGGATGAAAAATTCCAGGCTGTTTTCCGGACCAATTCTCATGGCGTAACCCATACCTAACTTGAATACGGCAAATGGACGGGACATTTCTTTGGTGCGAAAACCGATACCACCGTCTATACTTACGAAAAAACGGTCATTGGAGGGATTGAGTGGCTTAAAATACCATGTTCCCCTCGCATTACATTCTATCAGTCTGACATCTTCGCATACGCCGGCGTACCCCATGACAAGACTGGCTTTTGCGTGCTCGCCCAATGTGCGCGAAAGCGTTAGAAACAATTCTCCATTGCTGAAGTATCCCCAATCTTCCGATTCGTCGTAATTCCGGAATCTATCGGCGTCGATATATCTCTTTTGATGATATTGGTAAATTGTTGGATTATAGGATGTTTCAATGCCTATGCTAAAGTTTTTCTTTGGGTAAAAATCTCGGCTTTCGTCGTATTGGTCGAAGTGATAAGCAATAAAGATATTGGGTAATATGCTTCGCCAAAGGCCGGCCATATATCCTCGTAAATGGGCCTCCCCTTCTTCGATATCCATCTTGAAACCCAGAGTCGGATTGATTTGCAGTCCCAATGAAATATTGCGATGGTAGCGATAACGCACTCCCATGATGTCACAAAGTCCTAAAATGGCGCCGTGTTCGGAATCAACGTCTGCCACATAGCCGGCACAAGCTCCGGGGCCAGAATAAAGTGTCATTCTCCCCTGCTCATATAAAGGAAAACAATAACTATATCTGGCGAAGAATCCCACGCTTTTTCTTTTGCCGAGGAATAGACCTTGTGTGTCAAGGAAAAGGCTGATATTATTGGTGTTACGATTGTTACCTATAGAATAGCTATAATTAAATCCTAAGTCTTGCACACCCCCTTCCAAACTAATGGAAATAGGGCGGATTTGAACGGGCGCCATTGGGGGTGATGCTTGGGTTTTTGTTTGCGCAATAAGCATCCCCGACGCCCAGCAAAACAAGAGCAAAATCATGTGTAATCGTAAACGCATGCACAAAATTAGCTAAAAAACGGAAATATTTATTTATTTTTGCGAGATTGTATAAATTGACCTATTTTGGCAGATAATGTAAATATCTTACTTCCCCTTCCGGAAAGAATGCGTCCAACGACTTTGGATGCCTATTTTGGGCAAAAACATTTGGTTGGGAAAGGTACCGTTCTTCGCAATATGCTGGATAGCGGTAATTTGAGCTCATTTATACTATGGGGGCCTCCGGGTGTGGGTAAGACGACCCTGTCAAAAATCATTGCCAAGACGCTTGACAGGCCATTTTACACCCTTTCAGCCGTATCTTCCGGTGTGAAAGAAGTGCGTGAGGTGATTGAGAGTGCCAAACGAGATAAAAACGGGATTTTTGGCAGCAAATCCACTCCGGTTTTATTTATTGATGAGATTCACAGATTTAGCAAGTCACAACAGGATGCCTTGTTGGGCGCCGTGGAAGATGGCACCATTGTCTTGATTGGTGCTACGACTGAAAACCCTTCCTTTGAGGTTATCTCTCCCCTTTTGTCCCGTTGCCAAGTCTTTGTTCTGAAAAGTTTGGAGGTAAATGACCTGGATGCGCTGCTACAAAGAGCCTTAAAAGAGGACTTTGTTTTGTCATCCAAAGATATTCAGGTGCAAGAGACGGACGCGCTCTTCCGTTATTGCGGTGGCGACGCCAGAAAACTCCTGAATATCCTTGAAATTGTGGTTAATTCGGCCTCTGAAAGCCCTGTAATTATAAGTAACAAAAGTGTTACATCTGCTCTGCAAGAGAATGTTGCCATATATGATAAGAATGGAGAGATGCATTACGATATTATCTCTGCTTTTATCAAAAGTGTGCGTGGATCGGACCCCAATGCGGCCATTTATTACTTGGCGCGCATGCTTTCAGCGGGCGAAGATCCCCTCTTTGTAGCGCGTCGTCTCTGTATTTTAGCCGCCGAAGATGTGGGGCTTGCCAATCCCAATGCCCTCTTGTTGGCCAATGCTTGTTTTGACATTGTCAGCAAAATCGGAATGCCGGAAGCACGTATTCCTTTGGCTGAAACGACCATTTATTTGGCTTCTTCTCCCAAAAGTAACAGTGCCTATATGGCTATCAATAAGGCTATGGAGTATGTAAAAAAAGATGCGACAGCATCAGTCCCCTTATATTTAAGGAATGCACCGACCAAATTGATGGAAGAATTGGGCTATGCGGATGGGTATAAATATGCCCACGATTACCCCGGCCATTTCACAGATTTAGAATTTATGCCGGAAACATTGAAAGGAACTGTCTTTTACGAGCCTTCCTCCAATAAGCACGAAGATGCTTTGAAAAACTATTTGGAATCCTGTTGGCCTAAGTATTACAAGAAGTAATTTTCAGGCGTACAGGTACCTAAAAGCTTACATTATACTTATTATATATGTTG
>CAJGBW010000019.1 GCA_904501835.1 uncultured Bacteroidales bacterium | reverse complement strand
CCTCAATTGATGGAAACTTTGGGGCTGGAGTCCAAATCTTGGGATGTGAATGTGGCTCAGGCCAAAGAATTGAGTCATGTACTTTCGCTTTCTTCCATGGAGAAAGGTTGGAAGACGGTGATTTTCTATTTGCCTGAAAATCTGAATATCCAGGCGGCTAACAAACTCTTGAAATTGGTGGAAGAGCCCCCGGAAATGACGCTGTTTCTGTTTATCACGCATCATCCGCAGCGAGTATTGCAGACGATTTTCTCTCGTTGTCAATCTTTGCGTCTGCCTCCTTTGTCGGAATCCGAACTTTCAGAAGCATTGTCAGAGCGTGGCTATACGCCCGAAGCGGTTCAGGAAAGCGTTCGCCAGAGTGCGGGTAGTATGGGTGTGGCTCTTTCGCATTTGGAAAATCAAGCCGATGATGAGCTTTATTTCCAATGGTTTACGCAGCTGTTACAGGCCCTTTTGAAAAAGGATTTGTTGGAAGCTTTGTCTATAGGGGAACAAATCGCGGAGCAACCTTCCCGTGAAAAACAAAAAGCTTTTTGTATATTTGCCAGCGATATGCTTCGGAAAATATTTCTGATGCAAAGAGGTATGGCGGACTTGTCTTACACTTCTGCTGCCCGCATGTCTTTGTGTCAGACTCTTTCCTCCCAAGTGTCTCGTAATTTTTCTACACGTATGTTGCCTGTTTTGGACAAACTCGTGTATTATATGGACAGGAATGTCAATCGTAAAATACTCTTTACGGATTTAATTAACCGAATGAGTATCAATATATAACCGGATGATACGGTGAACCTATGAATATGGAATTGGATAACGAAAATATAAGATATGACTGCCAGCGTGGCTGTATCGTAACCCATGAGAATAGCAGCGAGCCCCAAGTGGAATATCGCCCGGGCTGTTGCAAATTGGAGGTGTACGATTGGCTCAAAGGTATCAGTCAGGAGCAATATAACAACCTCTTTGAGGTCCGTTTCAAGAATACCCGTAAAGGGATTTATCTCAATGCTTCCGGTCAGACCATCAAGACCGGTGATTTTGTGGTGGTTGAGGCGAGCAATGGACACGATTTGGGAATCGTGACTTTGGAGGGGCCTATCGTGGCGCATCAGATTGCTGCGAAAGAGATTGATGTGCAATCCAGTGCCCCCAAGAAAATCTATCGCAAAGCCAAATCTTTTGATATAGAGAAATGGATGGAGGCGACCTATCGCGAGCAGGAAACCATGATTCGCTCTCGCCAGATAGCCAATGAGCTGGGTCTGGAAATGAAAATCGGCGACGTGGAGTTTCAGGGCGATGGTACCAAAGCCATTTTCTATTATATTGCCGATGGCCGTGTCGATTTTCGTCAGCTTATCAAACGCTTTGCCGAGGAGTTCAAGATTCGCATCGAGATGAAGCAGATTGGAGCCCGTCAGGAAGCCGGTTTGATTGGTGGTTTGGGCGTATGCGGCAGGGAATTGTGTTGCTCAAACTATATCTGTTCTTTCCAGTCTATTTCTACTTCTGCGGCTAAAATCCAGGACCTTTCCTTGAACCCGCAAAAGTTGGCGGGACAGTGTGGCAAGTTGAAATGTTGTCTCAATTATGAGACGGCCAATTATCAGGATGCCCGTTCCAGAATACCCAAAGTGCATGATCCGCTTGAACTTGAAGACGGACAGGCCTTCTTGATGAAGACAGACATCTTGCGTGAAGTCCTTTTCTTCTCGTACGATAAGTCTTCTTTCAGCCATTTGTTCGCTTTGACTGCCGAGCAGGTGAAAGATATTATCAAAATGAATCGCAACGGAGTGAAAGCACCTTCTCTCAAAGAAGATTTGGTTCCGGAGGCGCCCGAATTTGTGACTGCCGTGGGGGATGATAGCATCACTCGTTTCGATAAAAGTTCTCGCAAACGCAAAAAACGCAACCGCTCTCGTCGCTAATGGGAAAAGACAAGTTACGCAAATTCGCTGAAAACGAGAGTTTTCGTTGTATGATTCAGCCTACTACCCAAGAGGTAATGGGATGTGATCACCCCCTTAAAGGACGTTGGAAAAGTGACTTTTTTCACAATGACAATCCCATTGTGTTGGAGTTGGGTTGTGGAAAAGGAGATTATACGGTAGCGTTGGCTCTCCGTAATCCCCAGGTCAATTATATCGGAGTGGATATCAAGGGGGCGCGCATGTGGAAGGGGGCCAAATATGTGGAGCAGAACCATATCCCCAATGCGGCTTTTCTTCGCACCCGCATCGAATTTATTTCCTCTCTGTTTGCTCCGGGTGAGGTGTCGGAGATTTGGATTACTTTTGCCGACCCTCAAATCGGTCGTGAGAAAAAACGTCTGACAGCCCCTCTGTTCTTGTCTCGTTATGCCGGTTTTTTACAGGCGGATGGTGCGGTGCACCTGAAGACGGACAGCCGCTATCTCTATGAATATACGCGTACGCTCTGCCAAGTGAATGCCTTGCCCTGCGCTTTTGCTACCCATGATTTGTATCAGGAGGATAGACTGGCTCCGACCGCGCCCGATGCGGCTTTGTTTGAGGTGCAGACTTTTTATGAGAAGCATTTTCTGGCTCAAAATTATCCCATCTGCTATTTGAACTTTTCTTTGGCGGGGAAAAATACCTTTGTGAGTCCGGATTGGGACGAAGAGCGTTGGAAAGATGAAAATCACCACGCTTTCGTCATTCAGGTACACGAGTAGCTTAAAACATGCACCCCAGTACGTCCAAAGAGCGGATGTGAAGGGGCGTATCTAAATGATATTCAAGAAATTTGAGGTAAGTTCGTACGATTTTGCAGCGTTTTTCTCCATTGAGACGCATGAGCAGAATTTCTTCAAAGTTTTCTTTTAATGGTCCTCCCTCAAAAGCCCCTTCATCTTCAAAAGGAAGCAGTTGCTCCTGCGAAGGCTGGTAGCCGATACGTTCGCATAATTCTTTGAGCAGGCCTAAATGAAAATTGCTGACTCCTTGCTCCAACGCGTCTAAAAGAAGTATTCTTCCGCGTAACCATTGGTATAGGGCGGCGTCGATTTCCTCTTCCTGTAGGGTTTTGAGCAGCACTTCGCTTAAAAACAGACTGATGCAGTTCTTGTTCATGGATTCCCGAATCGCGTTCAAGGGATGTTCTTGGTGGAAGTGGTGAGCCAGCCACAAAGAGGATTTTTGCGATTCAATGATTTCGGCTTCTACAATATTGAGTGGCTGGAAATAGGCCTGTGAAACCTTTTTCCCTATGCCGCGTACCAAAAAACTCCTTTTCCCGTATTCTTGGCTGAAAGTGTGAATTACCAACGCGTTCTCTGCGTAAGCTGTGCTATGAAGAACAATGAATTCGCAGCGTTGTTTCATAGGGATTCTTCAAATTTCTCTGGTGCGCGTGTTTAAGCGTTGAGGAATTCGGACAAGAGGAATAAGGCTTCCGCGCGGTGTGAAATGCGGTTTTTGTCTTCCGCTGAAATTTCAGCCAGTGTCAATCTTTCCGTATTGGCAACGCCCGGAGCTACCCAGTCAGGGATGAAGATAGGGTCGTAGCCAAAGCCATTGTGGCCCTTTCTGGCATAGCCGATTTCTCCTTCCAGTTTCCCGTCAAAGAAATATCGTTCGCCTTTCCATATCAGGCTGACACAGCAGCGGAAACGGGCGCGTCGGTCTGTCTTGCCTTCCATTTGGGAAAGCACTTTGTCTATGTTACATTCAAAGTCTTTGTCCTCTCCGGCATAGCGGGCTGAATAGATGCCGGGCGCTCCGTCCAGCGCATCCACTTCCAAGCCGGAATCATCGGAAAAACAATCTTTGCCCAGCGCGTCATACAGAGCCTGGCTTTTGAGCAGGGCGTTGTCTTGGAAACTTTGCCCCGTCTCTTCCACCTCTTCTGTAAAACCGGCCGCCGCAGCCCCGATGACCTCAAACTTTTCTCCTAAAATTTCTCCGGCTTCTTTCAGTTTTCCTTTATTTCCAGTGGCAAAAATCAAACTTTGTCTTTCCATTTTACTTTTTGAATTCTATACGGGTATTTTTCAATCAATCGGGCGGCATTGGGGCAGGACATGCGGTGAATCTTCAGTCCGGATTTAATGGAGATGAATCCAAAAATATCGTCCCCAGGCTCGGGATTGCAGCATTTTGCCAGACAGTAGTCCAGTTTTTTGACGTTTTTGGCGTCGATGACCATAATGTCATCTGCGTCTTTCTGTTTGTCCTCTTCCTGGGCGGCCCGTTCCAACATTCTTTCTTGGGCAGCCTGTGCGGCTGCTTGTGCGGCTCGAATCCGCGCGTTCTCAATATCCAGGATATATTCTTTTACCTCGGACGGGTCAATCTTGCCTTCTCCAACCGCTTCGTAAAAATCTTTAATGGTCTTGATTTGGAGTTTTTTCATATACTCCGCCAAGTCCTCATCCTTTAAGACCAATTTCCAATTTCGCAGTCTTCTTTCCAATAGCTCTCTGCCCTCGGCGGCTTTTTGGTGGCCTTTTTCCGATATGCTTTGACGTATTTTGTTGCGCGCCTTGCTGGTAACCGTCCAATTCAGCCAGTCGGCTGTGGGTTTTTGGTTTTTGCTGCTGAAAATTTCCACATAATCACCGGTTTTCAAAGGTTCGCGGAAAGAGACAGCCTTGCCATTGATACGGCCTCCAGTACATTGTGAGCCCAATTTTGTATGGATATCAAAGGCGAAATCCAGCACCGTCGCGCCGGCGGGCAATTTCCTTAAATCTCCGTTGGGCGTGAATACAAAAATTTCACGCGTAGGCGGTGCGGGCAAATCATCATCTCCTTCGCTGTCCGGCATGGAAAGTTTGGTGCCGTTTTCAATGGAATTTCGCAGGGCGTTTAGCCATTGGTCCAATCCGACTTCCTGTTTGATGCCTTTGTAGGACCAATGGGAGGCCAGTCCGCTCTCTGCCACTTCATCCATACGTTGGCTGCGGATTTGAACTTCTAGATATGCGCCCTCATTATTTTTGACCGTAATGTGCAGACTCTCATAGCCATTGGGCTTGGGATTGCTCAACCAATCTCTCAAACGCGCCGTGTCGGATTCGTATTTTTCTGTCACATAGGAGAAGACCTTCCAGCAGAGCGCCTTTTCTTCCTCTCGTCCACAGTCGCCCGTCTCAATGATGAAGCGAATGGCAAACACGTCATAGACTCCGTCAAAATCCACTTTCTGTTTCTGCATTTTCTTCCAGATGGAGAAGGCGGTCTTGGTGCGGGCTTTCAATTTGTATCGGATGCCGGCTTCGGACAAACGGGTTTTGAGGGGCTCGATAAAGTCGGAGGTCAGTTTCTGTCGGTCAGGCTCCGTGATTTTCAAGTGGTTGGTGATGCTCTTGTATTGCTCCGGCTCTGCGTAACTGAAGTAGATATCTTCCATCTCACTTTTCATGTTGAAAAGACCGAGTTGGTGCGCCAAGGGGATATAGAGCATCAAGGTCTCCAAAGCCTTCTTTTCGCGGGATGATTTCGGGAAAATGGAGAGCGAGCGCATAATCTCCAGACGGTCAGCCAATTTCAACAGAATGACCCGAGGGTCTTTGGAATAGGAAACAATCAGTTTTTTATAATTTTCAGCTTCCAGACGCGTGTCTTTGGGACGGATGGTCGAGATTTTATCCAATCCTTCGACCATGGTCAAGATATCCTTGCCGAAACTTTCTATCTTTTTACGGACTTCGAGCGGACAAGCCTCATCCGCATTCTCTCCTTTTCTTTTGCAATAGGAAGATGCTTCGTGCAGAAACACCGCCGCGACGCAGTCTGCCGTCAGGCCTAATTCTTGGGCAACAATACGCGCCACCGCCATCGGATGCTCGAAGAAGGGGTGGTTGTTGCTTCGGAATTCTCCCTGTAAGACCTCTTGCGCGAGGTTGGCGGCCCTTTCTATCAGTGCCTTTTCTTCCGGGGTGTAGCGGGCGAATATGTCTTCACTTAAAATCATCGTGTAAATTTACAAAGATTTTCTCAATTCTACCCGCAAAGAATCAAAAGCAGGACGGAATTTTTCAGGCAGGGGCTCTGAAGGGGGAGATTCCATCTTCAAAGGATTGATGGGGGAGCCGTTTTTCCAGATGCGAAAATCCAGGTGAGGACCGGTGCAGCGACCCGTAGCACCCACATAACCAATGACTTGTCCTTGGTGAACACGCGCACCGGCCTGAATGCCCTTGCCATATTTGGAAAGGTGTAGATAGGCGCTGGAATAGACGCTGTTGTGGCGGATGCGGACGGTCTTTCCACCGTGTCCTTCGTATTTGACGCTCGTTACCACGCCGTCTCCAATGCTCATTACGGGGGTCCCGGTCGGAGCGGCATAATCCACGCCCGTATGGGGTTGTACTTTGCGGGTGACGGGGTGTCTGCGTGCATAGGAAAAACCGGAAGAGACGCGAGAGAAATGAAGCGGCGCCTTGAGGAAGGCCTTTCGCATGCTTTCCCCCTTTTCGTTCCAATAGATGTTGCCCTGTTCGCCCGTGTTGAACATGATGCAGTCAAAATCTTGGTCTCTGTGGCTGAAAATGGCATAGCGTATGGTGTCAATGCCGATGAGCTCGCCTTCGCACATTTTTTTACGGTACAGCACGCGGAAGCGGTCGCCCTTTTGCAGTCCGAAAAAGTCCACCGTCCAGGCATAGATATCGGAGAGATCCAAAATCAATTGTGCCGGGGCTCCGGCTGCTTGCATGTCATTCCAAAGGGAACTTTCAATGGTGACGTCGGCTTTGGCGTCTTCGTAAGTGACTTCCTTTTCAATTTTGTAAATGCGGAGGCTGTCGCGGCAGGCAAAGACGGTGCAGACAGTTTTGCTGTCATTATAGACCAGATAATGCAGTTTGCGTGCGGGTTCGTTTGCTGTACTATCGTTCCAATAATAGGCGTCATAACTGTTGCCCGCGCGCAGTTTTCGCACGTCAAACAGGCTGTCACAGCAATGTTGTGACAAATCCCAGGCACGTTTTCCGTCCAGTCCGGCCCGCATGAGGAAGGATTGGAAATTTTCTCCATTCTTTACCTTTCCGCTGACCTTTTCCAAGGTGTCGGTTAAAAAGCCCAAAGGGTATAGGGTGTCTTTCTGGGTTTGTGTGTCTTTGTTGCCACCCACGCCGTACCCGCAGGAGGTAAGCAGCAGCAAAAGCGACAGCAGTCCGATGATTTTCTTTCCTTTCATGCTGCAAAGTTAGGGAAATAATGACTATTTTTGCAAGGTTGTGAAATTTCAATTGGTATCGACATACGCGCCCGCTGGCGATCAACCCTCGGCCATCGATGGGATTTGTCAAGCACTTTCCAAGGGAGAGGGCGATGTGACCTTGTTGGGTGTAACGGGTTCAGGTAAGACTTTTACCATGGCCAATGTGATTGAACGGCTGCAAAGGCCCGCTTTGATTTTAAGTCACAACAAGACTTTGGCCGCCCAGCTCTACGGTGAATTCAAGTCCTTTTTTCCCAACAATGCGGTGGAATATTTCGTGTCCTATTATGATTATTATCAGCCGGAGGCCTATTTGCCGGTTACGGATACCTATATTGAAAAAGATCTTTCCATCAATGAGGATATAGAGAAGTTGAGACTTTCTGCCGCGTCGGCATTGCTCAGCGGGCGTAGGGATGTGATTGTGGTGTCGAGTGTGTCCTGTCTGTATGGTATCGGTAATCCGGAAGATTTTCACAATCAGACGATTTGCTTAAAAAGGGGAGACAGTATCACGCAGACGACTTTGATGTATCGTCTGGTGGATGCGCTATATTCCCGTACGGAGGGAGAATTCAAAATGGGTGCTTTCCGTGTCAATGGTGAGAGCGTGGATGTCTGCATGGGATATGGACAGAATGCGGTGAGGGTGGAATTTTTTGGCAATGAGATTGATGCCATTTTCATCATAGACCCTTTGACGGGTGCGCGTTTGGAGGAAATCGAGGAGGTCAATATCTATCCGGCCAACAATTTCGTGACGACCAAGGAGCGCAGTGCGTTGGCGGTCAGTCAGATTCAGGATGATTTGTTGAAACAATGTGAGTATTTCCATGAAATCGGAAAACACCTGGAGGCAAAACGCTTACAGCAAAGGGTGGAATATGATTTGGAAATGATCAAGGAAATGGGTTATTGCTCGGGCATTGAAAACTATTCCCGTTATTTCGATGGGCGTCAAGCCGGAACCCGTCCTTTCTGTCTGCTGGATTATTTTCCCGATGATTTCATCACCTTTATCGATGAGTCACACGTAACCATCCCTCAAATTCGTGCCATGTATGGGGGAGACCATAGCCGTAAAAATGTCTTGATTGATTATGGCTTCCGTCTGCCCGCTGCGGCGGATAACCGTCCTTTGAAGTTTGATGAATTTGAGGATTTGACCGGACAGCGCGTCTTTGTCAGTGCAACGCCCGCCGATTACGAGTTGATAAAATCGGATGGACTCATTGTCGAACAGGTCGTGCGTCCGACCGGTTTGCTGGACCCTCCCATTGAAATACGTCCGACTGAAAACCAGGTGGATGATTTGTTGGAGGAGGTGCGTGTGCGTGCCGAACGAGATGAGCGTGTGTTGGTGACGACCTTGACCAAAAGAATGGCGGAGGAATTGGATTCCTATTTCCAACGTATGGGGGTGCGCTGTCGCTATATCCATTCGGATGTGGACACGATGGAGCGGGTGGAAATTATCGAGGATTTCAAAAAAGGCTTGTTTGATGTGCTGGTGGGTGTAAACCTCTTGCGTGAGGGTTTGGATATTCCCAGTGTGTCCTTGGTGGCGATTCTGGATGCGGATAAAGAGGGCTTTTTGCGCTCGGATACGGCTCTGACGCAGACGGCGGGACGTGCAGCGCGCAATGTCAATGGTTTGGTAATCATGTATGCGGACAGCCTGACCGGTTCTATGCGAAGGACTTTGGAAGAGACCTCTCGTCGTAGGGCTAAACAGTTGGCTTATAACGAGCAGCATCATATTACTCCGACCCAGGTGGCAACCCATAGCAATGTCCTGGTACAGGCTTCCTCCAAAGGAAAAATCAGCGCGCCGACCTCCTATGACGACCCTGTTTATGTGCCGTCTCCCGATGAGTTGGGGCATGGAAAGGTGTCGGTGGGCTTGGGACACGATTCCCGCCGAGAAAAGAGCGGTGCGATGGTGGATGGTTATGTGAGTGCGGATTTGGCGGCGGTCTTGCAGGATCCGGTCATTCGTGCGATGAGTCGCGAACAGGTGCAGAAATGTATCAAGGAAGCCGAACGCAATATGAAGAAAGCGGCGGTTGCCCTCGATTTCCCTTCGGCAGCCAAATACAGGGATGAAATGTGGGCATTACAGGAGTATCTTAAAGTCTGGAAAGATCGCTAAGACTTTGTCGTACGCTTTCGCAGAGAGACAGGGGGACGGCCAATAAAATTTTGCAGGGATTTCCAATTTCCATATTTCGAATCTGCACTTTCCCGTTTTTGGTGATTTTCATCACCTCGTTCATGATTTCATGGGCAAATTCAAATTCAATTTCCTCGTAGGCGGTCTTGTCAATGATTTTGGCAGACTCTAATGCGGAGAGGCTGGCTTCTTTGTAGGCATGAATCAATCCGGGGACTCCCAATTTGATGCCGCCGAAATAACGCACGACCACAATCAGAATATCGCTCAGTTCGTTGGAGTCAATAACGCCTAAAATTGGTCTGGCGGCGCTTCCGGAGGGCTCTCCGTCGTCGTTAGCCCGCCATTTTTCTCCATTGACTCCTATGCGGTAGGCATAGCAATGGTGTCTGGCGTCGTGGTATTTTTTCTTAATCTGGGTGACGATTTCCTTGACTTCATCTTCGGATTCAACGGGGTAGGCATAGGAAATAAAACGGCTTCCTTTGTCCTTGAACAAGCCCTCTGTCGTATTGCCTATGCTTTTGTATTGATCCTTCATCTTGAGAAATGTTATTCTTTTCCTGAGATTTCCTGCGAAAATAGTCATTTTTTCATTAACTTTGCGAGATTATGGGAATTTTTGACAAAGGAGTAAAAAAGACCAAGGTCGGTCTGTTTGATAAACTTTCTCGCGCGCTTGTGGGTAAGTCCACGGTGGGTGATGATTTGTTGGATGCCATTGAGGATGCGTTGATTGCTACCGATATGGGCGTGGATACGACCTTGAAGATTATAGACAATCTGGAGGATCGTGTCAGCCGCGACAAATATATGTCGTTCGATGAGCTGGTGGCGATGTTGCGCGAGGAAATTGCGGCATTGTTGGATGTGGACGTGGAAGCGTCTGATGATTATGTAGAGCCGTCTTTTTCCGAGCAGTTTGATTTCACCAAGAAGCCTTATATCATTTTGGTGGTAGGCGTTAATGGCGTGGGTAAAACCACGACCATAGGCAAAATCGCTTCGCGTCTTCGTGCCGAGGGGAAAAAGGTGGTGATCGGTGCGGCCGATACATTCCGTGCTGCGGCGGTGGATCAATTGACCATCTGGGCAGAGCGTGCCGGAGTAGATATTGTCAAGCAGCAAATGGGCTCTGACCCGGCTTCTGTGGCATTTGATACGGTGAAGTCAGCCGTGGCAAAGGGAGCGGATGTCGTGTTGATTGATACGGCCGGACGTCTGCACAACCGCATCGATTTGATGAATGAACTTTCCAAAATCAAGAATGTCATCAAAAAAGTGGTGCCCGAGGGGGCGTCGGATGTGATGTTGGTGCTGGACGGTTCCACCGGTCAGAATGCTTTCCAGCAGGCGGGGGAGTTTTCCAAGGCAACCGAAATCACTTCTCTGGCGGTTACCAAATTGGATGGTAGCGCCAAGGGAGGTGTCGTGATTGGCATTGTAGACCGTTTCCGTGTGCCCATTAAATTTATCGGCGTGGGCGAGGGCGTGGAAGACCTGAAGGTATTTGATAAAAAAGAGTATGTAGAAAACCTCTTTAGTGAAGAGGATTTGAAAAATAAGTGATATGAAAATTTCTTACAATTGGCTGAAAGATTATTTGCAGTGTGAATTGACCCCTGAACAGGTGGCTCAAGCTTTGACCTCTATCGGTTTGGAAGTGGATGGCGTAGAAGAGGTGGAGCAAATTCCCGGCGGACTTAAAGGTGTGATTGTCGCAGAGGTGGTGGAATGTGTGGAACATCCTGATTCTGACCATCTTCATATAACCCAACTCAATACAGGCGAAAGCGAGTTGTTGCAGGTCGTTTGCGGCGCTCCCAATGTGGCAGCCGGCCAGAAAGTGTTGCTGGCGACGGTCGGAACGGTTTTGGGTGAGGATTTCAAGATTAAAAAATCTAAAATCAGAGGCGTCGAGTCCTTCGGTATGATTTGCGCCGAGGATGAATTGGGTATTGGTAATGACCATGAGGGCATTATGGTGCTCGCCGCTGATGCGGTGCCCGGAACGCCTGCCAAAGAGTATCTGAACTTGAAAAGCGATGCGGTGATAGAAATTGGTCTGACCGCCAATCGTGTGGATGGTGCTTCTCATATCGGCGTAGCGCGCGACCTGTATGCGTGGATGAAATACAATGATATGCCTTGTGCTTTGAATATCCCTGATGTGACGGCTTTTGCTGAAACAGAGGGAGAAGCGGTGGCCGTGCAGGTGGATGCTCCCGAGGGGGCTCCTAAATATACGGCGACTACGGTGAAAGGCATTAAAGTGGAGCCTTCTCCCCAATGGTTGCAGGAGAAATTGTTGAGCATAGGCTTGCGTCCTATCAACAATATCGTCGATATTACCAACTTTGTCCTGATGGAGGTTGGACAGCCTTTGCACGCCTTTGACATGGCGAAAATCGAGGGTGGTAAAATCGTGGTTCGACAGGCCGTTGAGGGAGAGAAATTTATAACTTTGGACGGGGTGGAGCGCAGTTTGAGCGCAGCAGATTTAATGATTGCCGACAGCGTGAAGCCTATGTGTTTGGCAGGTATTTTCGGAGGCGAACATTCCGGCGTGTCAGAAACAACAACGGATGTGGTGATTGAAAGTGCCTATTTCAAACCCGCTGTTATCCGTAAATCATCCAAGCGTCATGGCTTGAAGACGGATGCTTCTTTCCGTTATGAGCGTGGTTGCGACCCGCAGATTGTTGAGTGGGCAGCCAAACGTGCAGTGACCTTGATTCAGGAAATTGCCGGAGGTAAGGTGTGTGGCACAATGCAGAAAGTTTTCAGCGACGAACTCCCTCGCAAACAGATAGAATTGGATTATCGCCGTATCGAGCGTTTTGTGGGTAAGGAGATTGGTAATGAGGTGATTGAAAAGATTTTGGATTGCCTGAATTATCAATTTGTTTCTCGCTCTTATGATGAAAATGGTGTGCTTTGCGGTGCGTTGGTAGCGGCTCCTTCCTATATGGTGGATGTTTATCGCGAATGTGATGTGGTGGAAGAGATTTTGCGTATTTACGGCTACAACAATATCGAGTTGCCTGCCCGTATGCAGATTTCTGTCAATCCGACCCTTCGTCCCGAGCCGGAGGCAACCCGTAATTTGATTTCGAATTTCTTTGCCGCGAATGGTTTTGTGGAGATTATGAACAACTCCCTGACCAAATCGGCTTATTATACGCCGCTTACAACCCATCCCGAGTCGGCTTGTGTGCGTATTCTCAATCCTTTGTCTTCCGACCTCAATGTATTGCGTCAGAGTCTGATTCCCGGTGGTCTTGAAGTGGTAGCCTGCAACATCAATCACCAGATTAACAATTTGAGACTCTTTGAATATGGTTCTGTGTATGCCTTGAAAGAGGGGATGGATGGCAAGACTTTGGAAAGCTATGAAGAGCATACTGCTTATGCGCTGTTTATGACAGGAAACAAGGAGAAAGCATGGCGTCTGGATGCCCAGAAGGGATGTTTCTTCCAATTGAAAGGTTATCTCGAATTGCTTCTCAAACGCATTGGCGTGGATATTCAGACTTTGCCTTGCGAAAGTGCGCCCGAGGATATTTTTGCGGAGGGAGTACGTTACAATATGCCTGGCAGCGACAAGCAATTGGCGGTTATCGGCGAGGTCAATAAGAAAATGTTGCGCGCTTTCGATATCAAGCAGCCCGTTTTTGCGGCAGAAATCAATTGGCCGGCGCTTTTTGAACTGGTAAAACGTGTGCGTATCGTATACAAGGAGTTGCCCAAGTATCCTGAAGTGCGCCGCGATTTGGCTTTGCTCGTGGATGACGCCGTTCTTTATTCGGATTTGCGTCGCAGTGCGATTCGTGCCGGTAAGAAACTGTTGAAGAACGTAAGTTTGTTCGATGTCTATAAAGGCGATAAAATCCCTCAGGGCAAAAAGCAATATGCGATGTCGTTTGTTCTGCAGGATGCCGATAAGACCTTGACAGACAGCGATATTGAGAAAGTAATGAACAAAATCCTGGCTACCCTTACCAACGAGTGGGGAGCGGTGTTGCGTTGAAAAGAGTCCTGACATATCTGTGCTTGGCTTTCGCCATGGTCTTCTTGTTGGCTTGCTCCAAGAAAGGGCAAGTCATTCCCCGAGATGATATGGCGGAAATTTATGCGGATTTGTTTATGACGGACGAGTGGGCTGCCCATCAAAACTTTATGCGAAAGTTGGATTCTCTGTCCTTGTATGCTGCCGTCTTGGAACGACACGGTTACACGGTGGAGGATTTTCGGGCGAGTATTGATGCCTATCTGGATGATCCGGACCGTTTTTCCCGCATTTTGAAGAATACGCGCAGCATATTGGAGGATCGCAAAGATATGCTGGAAAAAGAACAGAAGATTCTTCGCTCTGCAGAACAGCGTCGTCAGGCTCGTCTGGCCTATGTTCCCGAGTTTATTTACCAATTATCCGGTCTGGATAATCCGGAGATTTTCACTTTTGCCGGAGGCGTGGAGGTGTATGTGGATACCACGGGCACTTCATCCTGGATGTTTGATGAACAGAAAGGACGCGATACAATCTATATCGGCCCTCGTATGCAAATTGAAAGTCCTGATAGTCTGTCTGTTGCGGGGGTTGAGCCGACTGATAGCACCCAGCTTGAAAGCGTCGTTGGCATTAAAGAATAATTATGGAGTATAAAGAAAAATTGGAGCGCTGCTTCTCCTTGATGGATATTACTACGCTGAAAAGCGAAGATACCCCTTCTTCTGTAAGGGCGTTTGTGGAGAAAATCAATGCGCTTCCTGCTCATTTTCCGTCTTGTCCTTTGCCGGCAGCTATTTGTGTCTATCCCAATTTCGCTTCTGTAGTTCGTGAGACTTTGCGTGTTCCTGTGAAAGTGGCTGCGGTGGCGGGCGCTTTTCCTTCTTCGCAAAGTTTTCTTGAGGTAAAATGTCTGGAAAGTCGTATGGCTGTGGAAAATGGGGCGGATGAGGTAGATATCGTGCTTGCACTCAATGTTTTTTTGGAGGGAGATGAAGAAAGGGCTTCCCAGGAAATACGTGCCATTCGTCAGGCGGTCGGGGAATCATGTCATTTGAAGGTGATTTTGGAAACGGGCGTGTTGGCGGATGAGGAAAAAATCTACCGCGCTTCCATGTTGGCGATGGAGTCTGGAGCAGATTTTATCAAGACTTCTACGGGAAAGGTTCCGGTGAATGCGACTCCGGAAGCGGCGAGGGTGATGTGTCGGGCGATTGTGGATTATTATGCCAGGACAGGTAAAAAAGTGGGTTTTAAGGCAGCCGGTGGGATATCTACTGCTGAAGAGGCCTTACAATATATGCAAATCGTGGAAGAAATTTTAGGTCCTCAGTGGCTGACTCCAGCTTTGCTTCGTTTGGGGGTTAGTAGGCTGGGTAACAGTTTGTTAAGTGCTATGCTGGGCGAAAAGGTCAATTATTTTTAGCCTTGAGAGGACAACATTAGATATTTTTCCGTATTTTTGCGTTTCCGTTTTGAAAAAATATTAACAATAATATACTATGAAAAAGGTACACATTTTCAATGCCGGTCCTTGCGTGCTTCCTGAGCCGGCTATCGAAGCAGCCATTGAGGCCTTGAAAGACTTCAAAGGTACTGGAATGTCTGTAATTGAGATTTCTCACCGTGCTAAAGAGTGGGAGTCCGTTATGGATGAATGTCGCTCCTTGTGGAGAGAGTTGTTGGATATTCCCGAGGAATATGAGGTTTTGTTCCTTTCCAGTGGTGCTTCAATGGGCTTCCTTTATGTTGCGATGAACTTCTTGGAGAAGAAAGCTGCCTATCTTGAGTCTGGTGCTTGGGCGAAAAAAGCGCTCAAAGAGGCCAAGGGTTTGGGCGAGGCTTATGCGATTGCATCTTCTGCAGACAAGAATTTCTGCTACATCCCCAAAGGTTACGAAATCCCTACGGATTTGGATTATTTCCATATCACAACCAATAACACCATCTACGGTACTGAAATCAAAGAGGATATGGATTGTCCTGTTCCTCTTATTGCAGATATGTCATCCGATATCATGAGCCGTCCTGTGGATGTGCGCAAATATGCGATGATTTATGGTGGTGCCCAGAAAAACGTAGGTCCTGCCGGTGTGAGCTTCTGCATCGTGAAGAAGGATTTGTTGGGCAAGGTGAGCCGTTATATCCCTACCATGCTTGACCTTCGTACTCATATCAAAGGTACTTCTATGTTCAACACACCTCCTGTATTCTCTATCTTCGTGATGAACGAGACTTTGAAATGGATTAAAGCCCAGGGTGGTTTGAAAGTGATTCAGGAAAACAACGAGGCCAAAGCCGCTTTGTTGTATGATGAAATCGACCGCAACTCTTTGTTCGTAGGTACTGCAGCCAAAGAAGACCGTTCTATCATGAATGTTTGCTTCGTGATGGCTCCCGGTTACGAAGAACTCCAGGATGAGTTTATGGCTTTTGCAAAAGAGCGTAAGATGGTGGGTATCAAGGGACACCGTTCTGTCGGTGGTTTCCGCGCTTCTATCTACAATGCTTGCCCTGTTGAGAGCGTGAAGGCATTGGTTGAATGTATGCAGGAATTTGAAAAGTTACACAAATAATTGATAAGGCGCCTCTCGCGCCTTTTTTAAGGTATGAAAGTTTTAGTAGCAACCCAGAAACCTTTTGCAGCCGCTGCTGTAGCAGGTATCAAAAAGATTGTTGAAGAAGCCGGTCACGAGTTGGCACTTCTTGAAAAATATGCTGATCAGAGCGAATTGGAGGCCGCTGTGTCTGACGCAGATGCTTTGATTGTGCGCTCTGATAAAGTGACTGCCCAGGTGGTTGAGGCAGCCGCCAATTTGAAAATTGTCGTTCGTGCCGGTGCAGGATATGACAATTTGGATTTGGAGGCTTGCACCAAGAAGTCCGTTGTAGCCATGAACACCCCCGGTCAGAATGCCAACGCGGTGGCAGAGCTTGCCATTGCCATGATGATTTATATGTCTCGCAATCAGTTTACTCCCGGTACCGGTTCTGAAATCCAGGGTAAGAAAGTGGGTATTCAGGCCTATGGCAATGTAGGACGTTTGGTTGCAGCCAAAGCAAAGGCTTTGGGAATGGAAGTAATGGCGTTTGACCCCTTCGTGTCTGCAGAGGCTATGTTGGCAGAAGGTGTTACGCCTGCTGCTTCTTTGGAGGAGATGTATAGCGCATGTAACTTTATTTCATTGCACATTCCTGCCATCCCTGCTACGATTGGAAGCATCGGTTACGATTTGATGAAATTGATGCCCAAAGGTGGTTGCGTGGTAAATACCGCTCGCAAAGAGGTGATGAACGAACCCGAATTGGTGAAAATCTTGTCAGAGCGTGAGGATTTGAAATATGTAACCGACGTGGCGGCTTGTAACCAGGATGAGTTAAATGAGAAATTCGGTAAACGCGTATTCGCTACTCCCAAGAAAATGGGTGCCGAAACTGCCGAGGCGAATATCAACGCCGGACTCGCTGCAGCCAATCAGATTTGTGCGTATTTCGCGGACGGTTGCACCCGTTTCCAGTTGAACAAGTAAGATAAACACTTGATAAAAAATCGCTCATTCCATTCGGAGTGAGCGATTTTTTTATTGGCTGCGCCGCGGTTTTTGCGGGCGCGAGCAGCTTTCGCGCTGCGGTTTTTACGGGCGCGAGTTGCTTTTGCGCTACGGTTTTTACGGGCGCGACAGCGTTTAGTTTTTCGGGACGTAGATGGCGAAACTTTCCGTGAGTTTCTTACAACTGCTGTCTGTCAAATCAACACGGGGATTGTAGGCAACATTGAACGCTCTATATTTCCAACTTTCCCACCAACTGTTTGTAACGGTGACGCAATTGTTGGTTACTTCGGCGGGTCGCTCACTGCTGTCATTTTTCTGTGTCAGGCTGACCCATGCTTCGGGGCGGTATTTGCAACCGCTTCTGATGATAATGACCGAGCCAACAGGAATGTCGCTTTTGGTGTATTGGGAGGTGGTAATAAACTGTTTGAGGGTGCTGGTATTTTGTCCGTGAGTGTCTGTCATCGTGCACATTTCTCCCAAACAATTGCTGTTTGATGAATTATAGAAAGCATAATAAGTAAAACTCAGACTCTTCTTCGTGAACTTGTTTTTATCGTATCCTTCGTATGCCAAAATCTCATCAGGGCTTGCCGTCGAGTAGTCGAAGTTGGGATCTGCCGGATAGGCGGATGTGGTGACTTCGTAAGGTTTGGCGCACGCTTTATTGGCGGCATCTTTCATGGCGGCGATGTCTTTGACGCTGTAAGTGTGCTCGCTCGGCGTGTATTTTACCAAGCTTAAATCGCAACCAGTCAATGCTTTAGCGAAAGTGAGGCCAGTAAGATAACGTCCTTTGTCATAACTCATGTGGTAGCCGTCTCGCGTTAGATTGTCACCCATATAACTGGTACGAAGATTTTGTACGGCAGTACCATTGGGGATCACTCCTACAAAATGGCTGTTGGTGAGAATTTTGCTCTTCACCGTGTTCAGAATGGCGTTATACATGGTCATCTGGTTTTTGCTGTAGTTGGCAAATCCGGAATGGGTACAGTCGGCCTGATAAGCCCAGGTCATGTGCCATATCAATTTGGCGTCGGGCTGATGCTTCTTGACAATGTTGATGAGCGTACTCAAATAAGGATCGTAGGTGTCAGGTAAACCCGATTTGGGACTGCCTTGCTGCATGGTAATATAGTCCCAATTTTGGTTCTTCAATGCGGAGAGCGGTTTGTAATCTTTGATGCTCTCCCATGTTCCTGTTGTGTTGAGGTAATAAGTGTAGCTGGCATTATCATCCTCAAAATGGCCTGCGTGGGTTTCCAAGGTGCATCCGCCGATATAAAGGTTACCAATCGTAATGTCGTCATAACCTACGTCTGAAAGAATGCCGTAAAGATATTGGGAGGCGTCCACCGAAAAACTGTTACCAATGCACAGAATTTTAATGATTTTTTTCGGAGCGCTTTGCTTTTTAGGTATAAAGATGCCGAAGCCGTCGTAGAGTTGCGAGCAGAGGGTTTCTGTTGCATTCTCGCTGGCCGCTAAATCAATGCGGGGGTTGTAACAGATATTAAATCCTCTATAATTATAGCTTCCCCACCAGCTGTCGTTTACCACTGTAATGTTATTGGTAACATTGTCAGGGCGCGAACTGTTTTTGGTAGCGAGGGAAACCCATCCTTCGGGACGATGCTGCTGTCCGGAGCGTTGTACAATCAAAGAGCCGTTGGGAATCTCTCCTTTAGAGAAAATCGGTGTGGCGATATAGTCCGAAATGGTGCCGTTCCATCCATCGCTTTCGACGGTGCGAAGGGTTGAAATATAATCCGTGTTAGATTGGTAGTATGCAAAGTCGAAGTAATTGATGTCCAAAGGAATATAATCGTCGGGGTTGTATCCGGCATTCTTGATGATGGTGATCAAATCCTCTGATGCTCTTTGTGCTTTTGCGAGATTCAACTCAATCGGTCTTACTTTTGAACGGTTGAATTCGATGTCAAAGTCCGGGGTGTAGGTGTAAGTGGATTTGTCCGTGGTGACCGTAATCGTTCCCTTGTGTGAGCCAGGAGCCAATATCATATAGATTTTAGCGGCATTGCTCGCCGTGGAACCGACCTTTAAGGCTGTATTGAGAACCGTTTTGATTTGAGTCTCCTGAAGGGTCGGAAGTTGTAAAGATGTCGCATTGTTGGTGACCGAACTCAGGTTAAAGGAGAATCCTCCAGCTATGCCTCCGTCTGCAAAGAAACTCAGTGATAGAATTTTTTCATTGCTGTATTCGGCTCCATAAATTACGAATTCTGCGATAGCACCCAGATTACACATATATAGATTACCGACAGGTTGCGTGCTTCCTCCTTGAAGAGTGGTCGTAATGGAGTAGGGGAGGGATACCATAGGCATGGCATCGGCATCAAAAACGTTACCGGATTGTGTCTGTGTGGTCGGAATGGAGAGTGATACGGTCGAGGCGGATTGCTGGCTGTTTCCTGCCTGATAGGGGTGGTAGGCATATAGGGTGCTACCGGCAGAAAGAGCCTGCTCCGTCTTAATATTGACAGAGACGGGCGTGGTGTTGATATTGACCGCTGCTTGCGCATTTTTTGTCGAACCAACAAAAATACCTAATTGATCGCCCGCTTCGTATTCCACGGAATTGCTTCCCATGGTCGCTCGGCTGTCATAATCCGCTAAATTGAACCTATAACTGAAATCACTGATTGTTGCAGTTGATTCCAATGCTTCTTGTTTGGCGCATGCACTCCATACCAAGAGAAGTGTCACAAGCGAAAGAATATGTGTCAATGTTTTTTTCATGGCGTGGAAATTCTATAATTCAACAATATCATCCCATTCAAAAATCTCTGTATTGTTCTTTGAATCAAAACGGGAAACCCTTTGTACAATATCCTCTTTGAAATTAAATTCCAAAGGGTGAATTTGAGGGGCAGTATATGCTTGATTGCTAACCATGTGATTTACAAATAGTAGTTTAACCACGCAAGATAATAAAAATTGTTGAATTTATAGACTTTCCGTGATTTTGTGTTCTTCCGCCCAAGGAGCTATGCTGATTTCAATATCGGGATGGAGAATCTCAGGATTATCCCATGCGTGCTCCAGACCTATTCGTGTAATGTTGTATTGATCTATGATGTAACTATGATTTCCTTGTAAATGTGCAAGGGGGATGGGATAGAATACGCGGGTCTGTTGTGTTCCCATCTCCCAATCAGCCTCAATAATCAGGCGGGTATAACGCTCGCACCATGCTTCCTGATGACTGTCGTTCATCGTGGGGTTGGGAAAACAATAATAGGCAAGATTTAGTTCTCGATCGTCTTGAGAGGAAAGAGTTATCTCTGTCACTGCGTTCCCGTTTTGTTCATCGAAATCATCGTGCAGCAAGGCTCCACCCTCAGATTTATATACTATCTGATTCGCCCATTCCAAAATTTCATCCTTTATATTATATGCGCAGACGGCGTTTGCGAGAAAGATTCGCTTGATTCGCATTTGGCCATCTTGAAGGGATTTTGGGAATCGGGTACATATCTTTTTGAGCGTAATTTTACAGACCAGACGCTCAAGCTCCAGTTGAATGTCGCTATTCCCGTAAATGACGACTTGGCTTTTGCACCACATCGGGAGGGCGGATGGTGATGAGTCTTTGAGAAGTATGGCTTGTGCGTGCAACTCTTCCTGATGGCGGATATGAGAAAGGGGCGTACAGTTGGCAAAGGCGTAAATATTGCGTTCTCCCGTCGTACATTTTATGCTGATATTTTGCCCGTCGGCTTGCTGATAAGCGTCCAATTGTCCGTCCTTGCGGAATATGAGGATTTGAAGCGAGCGAATGGCTGTGTCGTGACAGTCTTCCAATGTCGCTTTGCTTTCTTTGTCATCTGCGTTGTTCGGGCTATGGCTTCCTCTTCCGATTTCTGCGCGTACATGAAGTTCACAGAGACGCCCTTCTGCGGTGGCGAGAGACTCATTGCTTACTGTTTCTTTTTCCAAACGGCAAGCGCTTACCAACGTCATAGTTAGGCATGTGATAAAAAATAAAGTTCGTTTCATTGTTTTTTTCTGGCAAAGGAAATGCAACTTATCCGTTTACGATAAATTTAAACGGATAAAAAATTTTATGCCTCTGTGGGCCTGTGAGAGGGCGTTTTTTTGTTCGAGAAAAAAGTTTTGCGACGCAAAAAGTTTTTTATCCTCGTAAAAATCGGCGTTCTGTGCATCTGTAAGTGCGAAAATAAATTTATCCGTTTGCCCATTTTCCTAAACGGATAAGCCATCATACATTTGCCGCAACAAAAATTTGATGCCATGAAAAAGACTTTTTTTACCTGTCTTACCGTTTGTTTGACATTGCTTTCGTGCAGTAAAAACGGAGTGGAGGGCGTGCGCACCTCGGAAGATTCCAGCCGGCTTTCACATGGAATGATTGTGTTGGGAGAGCGTTTGAACAATCCTTATACGGTTGAAAATGTGCGGGATGCCTATACGGGCGTATATCCGACGCGCTCCTCTTCTGATATCCAGACCACGCATCTTTATGTGCGCTTCTTGCCTAAAACGGAGGCGGATTTTCGGACATTGGAAGCCTATGGCGTGTCTTTGCTGGATCATCCTATGGATTATCGTATCGTACAGGATGGAGATTATTATCACGATCCGCAACTTCCTCAGGAACAGATTACCTGGCAGTATGCGGTGGTTGATAAAGCGTTTCATTTTCCGAGCGGTGTCTATTATGAAGTTATTGATGAATGTTGCTTGACGGAGAATTTAAGTTATACGCGTGCTATGGAGGGAGTGGATTGGGCCGCGGTCGAAAAAGAAGCCTATCGTATTAGTGGGAATGAACAAATGTATGAGGCTTGTTTTACCAAAGCCGGAGAGGTGCAACCCACAGGACGCATCACAATTTGTGATCCGGATTATCTTTCGGGACGTCCTGTGGGCCTGTCCGGAGTAAGAATCATGACCAATATTTTTGTGAAATTTGCCACGACCTACACGGACCGTGATGGCTATTATACGATACCTAAAAAATATAATGGAAAACCTTATTATCGTGTCGTATTTAAGAATGAGAAAGGCTTTGCCATTGGATTTAATTGGGTGCTGGTGCCAGCTTCGGTCTCCACTTTGGGTAAAAATGGTCCGGAGGGATTGGATTATTGTATTACGAGAGATTCTGATTATGAGTTGTTTACGCGCGGAATAGTGAACAATGCCGCCTATGAGTATTTCAATCGTTGCGATAAGTCGGATTTGGATATTGCTCTACCTCCGTCCAATCTTCGTTTCTGGATGTTCAAACATTTGAATGTAAGTTCTGCCGTGATGTTACAGCAGGGGGCCTTCTATTATTCGACTTTAATCGGAAATACTTTAGGCGAATACACCAAATTGTTGGAATTGTTTTCTCCAGATATTACCATCGGTACCAAAGATTATGGACAGCCCTATCATATCTATGCTTCTGTTGTGCATGAGATGGCCCATGCGAGCCATTTTTCATCCGTTGGAACAGGCTATTGGGATATTTATATCAAGGATATTTTAGAGGGCTATGTGCGAAGTGGATTTACAGATCCTTATGGCAATGGAACGGAGGAAAACGCCGGTTATTGTGCAGTGGGCGAAATGTGGGCTTATTATCTGTCATCCAAATTGTTTGAGGATCGTTATCATAAGGGTTTTGCCACTTTTGGCAGCGGAAATTGGTTCTATCCGCAAATTTTGGCTTCGTTAGGGGAGCGCGGCTTTTCTCCCAATGATATTTTTTCCGTCTTGACAGAAGGAGTACATGATTGTGAAAAATTGAAAAATGCTTTGATAGAAAAATTCCCAAGTCGCCGCCAAGTGGTAGAACAAGTATTTGAACGTTATGAGTAAATCCTTCTTTCGCTGTTTAATCGCAGTCTGCGTGTGGTTTATGTGTGCGGTATCTCCTTGTTCTGCTCAAAAATTTTCCATCGCAACCAATCTGTTGGATTATGCGAATTTGGGGACTTTGAATCTGGATTTTTCCTACGCGCTTTCACAGCATTGGTCTGTTGTCGCGTCGGCAAAATACAATCCCTTTATCTTCAAAAACGGACTGATGCAAAATAGACAACGTTGTTTTGCCGTTGGGGGACGTTGGTGGAGTTGGCATACCTTTTCCGGCTTTTGGCTTTCTTCTAAAATGCAATATCAAGAGTTTAATGTGGGAGGTATCCGCTCTCCACAGACTCGTGAAGGAGATTCTTATGGCGTGAGTTTGTCAGGAGGCTATTCTTATATGATAGGCAGACATTTTAACATAGAGGCTGGTCTGGGGTTGTGGGGCGGATGGCAGAAATACGTCGTATATGATTGTCCTCGTTGTGGCGCGACACGGGAAAAGGGCGAAAAATTCTTTGTGCTGCCCAATGATATTATAATTTCGATTGCCTATGTGTTTTAGAAAAGTGTTTTTGTGGGGCGGTTTTTTAGTCGTTTTAAGCGGTCTGCTTTCTTGCTCCATAAAAGAAAATCGTCTGGATTGTCCTTGTCATCTCTATTTGGATTTATCCTCGGTCTCTCGTCATGCTTTTGATTCGCTGGATGTGTTTTTGTCTTCGCAAAAAGGAACACGATGCTTGTCTGTGCCCCTGCCGGAGGACCCTTCTGCGCCTTATTTATTGGAGGTAGAGAAAAGCTCTCTGCTACTCCAGGTCTGTGCGCTTGAAAATGGTACTTTGTGGCTGTCAGATCCGGAAGAAGATATTCTCAAGATCCCAATGGGGCAGCAATGTCCGCCGGTATTCACTCATTTTTCCTATTTGGATACCCGTGGAGATGAATGTATGGAAAAGATACAACTTCGAAAAAATTTCTGCACCCTGGATATTACAATGGTGGGAAACGACCCGACGCAGGACTATCCTTTTTCTTTATGGATTCGAGGTAATGTGAATGGCTATGATGAGCAGGGGAGACCGAATGAGGGCGTATTTAGCGTGCCCCTCTATCCCACACGTAAAGGAAAATGTGCCGTAAGAGTTCCTCGACAGAAAGATGATAGTCTGGAATTGTCCCTTTGCAAAAATGGCGAGGTGCTGGCAGAGTTTGCTTTGGGAAATTATATGCGGATGGGCGGATATGATTGGTCTTTGGCGGATTTGAAGGATATTTCATTAAAAATCGATTGTGCGTATTTGAAAATTGAAGTAGAAATCGGACTTTGGAAAGAGAGCTATCATTTCAGTGTTGAAATTTGAAAAATTATTTATACCTTTGTGCGCCTTTATCGGTACATGCGCGGGTGGCGAAATTGGTAGACGCGCTACTCTCAGAAGGTAGTGCCAGCAATGGCGTGTCAGTTCGAGTCTGATCTCGCGCACAAGATTGACTTAAATAGTCGTCTTTAAGGGGATGGCCAAAAGTCTTGGTCATCCTTTTTTAGTTAGATAAGGTATGCAAGACATTAGAAATATTGCAATTATCGCCCACGTCGATCATGGAAAGACGACTTTGGTGGACAGAATGATTTACCAAGCTAAATTGGTGAGGGATCAGGAAAAATTGGGAGAACTCATTCTCGACAATAATGATATTGAAAGAGAAAGAGGTATTACTATTCTCGCAAAGAATGTGTCCGTTACTTATAAGGGCGTAAAAATCAACATTATAGATACTCCGGGTCACAGCGATTTTGGTGGCGAAGTCGAGCGCGTGCTGAATATGGCGGATGGCGTTCTATTGCTCGTGGATGCCTTTGAGGGTTGTATGCCGCAGACGCGTTTCGTGCTTCAAAAAGCCATTGAAATGGGTAAAAAACCCATTGTGGTGGTGAACAAAGTGGATAAACTGAATTGCCGTCCCGAAGAAGTGCAGGAAGAGGTGTTTGACTTGATGTTCTCTTTGGGTGCCACCGATGACCAGTTGGATTTCAAGACGGTGTTCGGTAGTGCCAAACAAGGTTGGATGTCAACGGATTGGAAGGAACAGACCGAAGATATTTCTGTTTTGTTGGACACGATTTTGGAGGAAATTCCGGCGCCTGCCATGGTGGAGGGTACGCCTCAAATGTTGGTTTCATCTTTGGAATATTCTCCCTATGTGGGTCGTATCGCCATCGGTCGTATTACGCGCGGTGAGTTGAAAGCCGGTATGCCCATAACCCTTTGTAAACGTTATGATATTCAGCAGAAGCAGCGTATCAAGGAGTTGATGGTCTTTACAGGTTTGGGTAAGGCTAAAGTGGATCAGGTGCAATGTGGTGATATTTGCGCTTTGGTTGGCATCGAGGGATTTGAAATCGGCGATACGATTGCCGACGCTGAGAATCCTGAAGCACTCCCTCCTATTTCGGTGGATGAGCCGACGATGAGCATGCTTTTCTGTATCAACAATTCGCCTTTCTTTGGCAAAGAGGGTAAGTTTGTTACCTCGCGTCACTTGAAAGAGCGTTTGGATAATGAGTTGGAAAAGAATCTGGCGCTTCGTGTCAAACCGGGTGTCAATGCGGATTCTTTCATAGTTTATGGCCGCGGCGTGTTGCATTTGTCCGTGTTGATTGAGACCATGCGCCGTGAGGGCTTTGAGCTTCAAGTGGGACAGCCGAAGGTGCTGGATAAAACGATTGGCGGTCAGCGTTGCGAACCTATTGAAAATCTGACCATTGATGTGCCCGAAGAGTATGTAGGTAAGGCCATCGAGCTTACAACCCGTCGCAAAGGTGCCTTGGTGCACATGGAGGCGCGCGGAGATCGCACCCATTTGGAGTTCGATATCCCGTCCCGTGGTATTATCGGCTTGCGTTCCAATCTTTTGACGGCCTCTGCGGGTGAAGCTGTGGTGGCACACCGTCTGAAAGGGTACGAACCTTATAAAGGAGAGATTGAAGGACGTACCAATGGTTCTTTGGTGTCTTTGGAAACGGGACTTTCGGTCGCCTACTCAATGGATAAATTGCAGGATAGAGGTCGTTTCTTCATCGATCCCGGTGTGGAAATTTACGAAGGACAGGTTGTGGGCGAGCATACACGTGAACGTGATTTGAATATCAATATTTGTAAGACAAAGAAATTGACCAATGTGCGTGCTGCGGGAAGTGATGAAAAGGTGATGTTGCCGCCTCCTATTCAGTTCTCGTTGGAAGAGGCCTTGGAGTATATTCAGGAGGATGAATTGGTGGAGGTAACTCCGAAATCCATGAGGATTCGCAAAATTATTTTGGATGCAACCGAGCGTAAACGCAAGGGTGGAAATGCAGACGAGGAATAATTCTGTGATAATAAAGTGGTTTTTCAAAATCTTTTTCTTACCTTTGCAGGCTCAAAGCCGCTGCTGTCATGATGGAAACGAAAATTATCATACCGCTTACCGGCTCGAAGTCATTTGACTTCGTTGTAGGAAAAGAGTTCTTTGAAGCTTTTGACAATGAGGAAATTATGTCGGCGCAGATTGCGCTGAACCTCACTTTGACAAAGCAGGGAGGCGATTTTGATTTGTCTCTCACGGCGCAAGGATTTTTGACTTTGCCCTGTGTGCGTTGTTGGGATGAGATGAAGTTTCCGATTGAATTGGAGGAAGAATTGGTGTTGCGTCGTGGTGCTGACCAGGAAGATGAGACGCCTGATGGCCGCGAAATCGCGGTGATTGAGGCTTCACAAAAGGAGTACGATGCTTCACAATGGGTTTATGATAACATTTGTCTGGCCCTTCCTATTCAACATTGTCATCCGGAAGGAACTTGTAATCCTATCGTTTCTGCCTATCTGACGGACAATCCGGGAGGTGAGCAGGAATTGACAGAAAACCCTTTTGCAGGATTGAAAGATTTGAAATTATAAATAAAGAATATAGAAAATGGCACATCCTAAAAGAAAGATCTCCAAACAGAGGAGAGACAAAAGAAGAACACACGACAATGCTGTGATTCCTACATTGGCAACTTGCCCTAATTGCGGCGCAACCGTTCAATATCACAGAGTATGTCCCGAGTGCGGCTATTACAGAGGTCGTCAGATTATTGAAAAGAAAGTCGCTGAGTAATCAGTGATTTTCTTTTTTATGGCCTCATAGTTCAACGGATAGAACGAAAGTTTCCTAAACTTTAGATCGAGGTTCGATTCCTCGTGGGGCTACGAAAAAATATTACCGAATATTATCAGACTTCCTTTTGGCTATCTGCGTGATGTGTTTTGCAAACGCCTTACGTCCTTCTTCTGAATAAGGATTGTATAAAAGAGTATCGTTAAAAGCCTTAATTGCATTGTTGTTTGCAGAATTGCCAATCACGAATGAATAGAAGTTGGTTCCTTTTGCTTTTTCCGTCTCGATAGAGGCTAATATATCGTGGGGCAAACTCGGCATAATAAAATCTGATACCATAATCACGTCAGAATTCTTGTAACTTGACTCTTGAAGAACTCTAATAGCCTCGAACAATGCTGGATATGCATCTGTTCCTCCATTGAAAGATTTATTCAAGAAAGCAACGAGCGTTTGCAAAGCATTCCCGCCCCTGAAATCCGAGACGTCAAGAGTCTCAATCCCATTGGAAAAAGAAATAATATAGCATTTCCTTTTTGTGGCAATTACTTCTTTGGCAATGGCAAGCAAAAGTGTCTTTGCGGTTATTTCTGGCGCACCAGACATACTGCCACTCGTATCTACACATGCGATTATCGGCCCTAGGAAATCTTGTTTTTCAGTGTGTGTTATGAGAGTTTCTTTATACTGATATAATTCTTGTGTTATATAACTGTAGGAAAGAAGCTTTTTTTCAATAAGATTTAAGTAAAAGAGCATTTCTGTCTCGGGATTCTCCAAGCTCCCCAATTCCGACGGAACAACTCGATTAATATCCCCCGAGTATTCTAAGCTGATTATCTCTCCTGATGAGGCGGGCAGCGGATGAAATGTAGATCTCGCGACGGTATTCTCTATTATCTCTTGTTCCACTTCGCGAGATGAAATGCTTTGCCTTCCAAGTAATTTCGCTAATTCAGAAATCGAT
>CAJGBW010000018.1 GCA_904501835.1 uncultured Bacteroidales bacterium | reverse complement strand
GCCGTTGTCTGCAATGAAAAGACGGGTGGCGACAATCGTGAGTCCTTTCTCTTTGACCGCCCTTTGCAATTTGCGGAGTTCTTTGCGGTTGAGCAGGAGTTTTCGGTCGCGTTTGGGATCTTGTCGGCTCCAAGCAGAGGCCCAATGATACAAAGAGACCTGCATATTCTTGACATAGAGTTCGTTTCCGCTGAAATAGCAAAAAGCATCCACCAGGGACGCTTTTCCTGCACGGATGGATTTGATTTCACTTCCGCACAAGACAATACCGGCGGTATAGCGCTCCAAAAACTCATAGTCAAAAGAGGCGCGTCGATTTTTAATCTCTATGTTTCCAGCCTTTTTCACGCTCTAAAATCCTTACTCTTTTTTTCGTTCCAACAGACCGGAAGCCAGACCGTCCGCACATTGCAACAAGGTACACAAAGGAGCCTTTTCCTTGGCCGCATTCAGATTTCCTTTCATCTCTGCACTTTGGAAAGGCAAATCCCAAGCACTCATATGCCAACGTATCGCCAAGATTTCATCAGCTTTCAACTGAAATCCCCATTGCAGAAGACGAATAACAGATTTCTCTCCATGTCCAAGCGGACAAGCAGAATAGTCCACCTCATAAGCCGGAACTTTTTCCCACGCTCCGGTCGTCTCATTTTTGCGATTACGAAAACCTAATTTATATATTTCCGCCTTACAGACATCGTGAAGCAAAGACACAATCAATACACTTTCAAGCGGAAGCGACTCTGACAAACTTTCATCCCGAAGAATCATCTGCTCGCGTAACATCAAGGCCATATCACACACATTCAGGGAATGCTCTACCAGTCCTCCCTCACAACTTAAATGAAAAGCCGTGGAAGCCGGAGCCTTGAAAAAGCCCAATCGTTCCAGATTGTTAAGTACCATATCCACCCCTTCTCTTTGGGTAGAACGAAGCAGTTGTGCAAATCTTTCTTTCATCATAGCCGATTATTTATTTCTTCCTATAAGACGGGAAGCATAACGGACCAACATTTCCTTCTGCAACGCGTTCAAAGACAAAGCATCTAGACGAGCAATCGCCTGTTTGTGATAGCGTTCTATTTCACGAAGTGCCTCCTGACCGACCTTCAATTCATCATAAATCGCACGCACCGACGCAATTTTTTCTGCTTTCTGTTCATCGCTGTTAATCGGAAGTGCCATTGCGGCCTGCAGCGCCTGCTTTTGCTTTTCGTCGGCCTGTTGTAAAGCATAGGTAAGCAGCCAGGTCTTTTTATCATTCAAGATATCACCACCCACTTTCTTACCAAAGGTCTGGGTATCCCCATAGGTATCCAGCCAATCATCCGCAATCTGGAAAGCCAAGCCCAAATCATACGCAAATTGATAATAGACATCGGCCTGCTCGCTCGGAACCCCGGCATGGAGTGCACCCATTTTGGCAGAACAAGCAATCAGCACCGCTGTCTTCAAGCCTATCATCTTGATATAATCTTCCATCGACACCTGGGGCACGGATTCAAACTCCATATCGTGCTGCTGACCTTCGCAGACCTGGGCAGCGGTCGTTGAGAAAAGAGAAAGCACCTGAGGCAATATGGCAGCAGGCGTCTTGGATAGACGTTGATAGCTGTCGATACTCATGACATCTCCGGAAAGAATGGCCGTATTTTCATCCCATTTCTTATATACGGTCGGCTTGCCGCGACGAATCTCCGCCTTGTCCATCATATCATCATGAATCAAGGTAAAGGAATGGAAAATTTCCAAAGCCGCAGCAGCCGAAAGAACGCCCTCATCATAGGCGTCCTTATACAAGGCATATACGGTCAGACAAAGACGGGGGCGGACACGTTTTCCACCCAAATCTATCATATAACGCAAAGGGTCGTACAAGCCCTTGGGCTGCTCTATGAAAACCATATTTTCAAAGAGGTCAGCGAGCGATTTTTCAATATTTGCTTCTAAAATCATATTAAAATCAAAGCGGTTAATCAAAGGTAAATAAGTTTTTGTATTTTTGCAAGAAAAATGGAACAAAGCGCAACGGTAGTCAAACACACAGGGAGCCATTACACGCTATCTCCCCTGCCCCAATGGGCCCCTTTCGAGGCGGTCTTACGGGGAAACTTACGCATAAAAGGAAGTCAATCGACCAATCCGGTTGCAGTGGGTGACAAAGTGCGTTATGAGCGACTAGCGGACGGGAGTTGCGTGATTACAGGCATTGAGGAGAGAAAGAACCACATCATACGAAAGTCCACCAACCTTTCAAGACAGAATCACATCATCGCAGCAAATATCGACCGGGCTTTTATCGTCACCTCGCTCTATTTTCCTGAAATAAAGTTCCCTTTTCTGGATCGCATCCTCGTCAATTGCGAAATGTTCAAAATCCCGGTTACATTGGTGCTGAACAAGGTGGATATGTATCAGGAGGAGGCCGCCGAGGAAATAGCCTATTTCAAAAACATCTACGAAGGTGCCGGCTATGACATTGTTTTGACCTCTACCCGTACAGGAGAGGGCATTGAACAAATCCGACAAAGGAGTCAGGGAAAAGTCTGCCTTTTCTCCGGAGAATCTGGCGTTGGAAAATCAAGTTTGATTAAATCGCTGGACCCCGCCTTGGATTTGAAGACCGCCGCCATTTCCACCGCACACCTGCAAGGACGTCACACCACCACCTTTTACGAAATGTATCCGATTAACAACGGAGAAGATGGCTTTGTGATTGACACCCCGGGCATACGCGGCTTCGGTCTGGTCGGAGTAGAAAAAGAAGAAATCTCACTGTATTTCCCTGAAATGCTGCGACTTGGCGGAGATTGCCGTTTCCAGCCTTGCACCCACACACACGAGCCCGGCTGTGCTATCAAACAAGCCGTGGAAAATGGGGAAATCAGCGCAGAACGCTATCGTTCCTACCTGGGTATGTTGGAAGAAGAAGGAAAATACAGAAAATAAGGAGTCCGTTGCGAACTCCTTTCTATCAGTTTTTCTTGTCGTAAATCTCAAAATCAGAATTATTGCTCACATACTCCGGCACAATCTCTTTCATCAAACGGACTAGTGCTGGAATATCCACTTGGGAAGCAAGTTCCTCCAAACGATTGACATATTCAAGAGCCTGGGCGAAAGAGTAATCGCGCACCTTGGCAATACGAATGCGCTCGTGCTGGGTCGGCAAGGTATTTTCCTCATCGCTAAGCACTTCTTCATAGAGTTTCTCACCCGGACGCAAGCCGGTATATACGATTTTAATCTCTTTATCAGGAATATAGCCACTGAGCTCAATCATACGACGAGCCAAATGGTCGATTTTCACAGATGAACCCATATCGAAGGCAAAAATATCATTTCCGTTAGAGAGACAGACCGCCTCGATCACCAACAAACAGGCCTCGGGAATGGTCATAAAATAACGGGTAATTTCCGGATGCGTAACCGTTACCGGGCCGCCGGCCTTGATTTGCTCTCTAAAACGAGGGATTACGGAGCCATTGGAACCCAACACATTACCAAAACGGGTCGTCACAAAGCGCGTCTTGGAAAGAGGCTCGGCAGAAGACTGTAAACTCAAGCCCAGGCTCTGTACATAGATTTCCGCCAAACGTTTGCTGCACCCCATGACATTGGTGGGATTGACAGCCTTGTCAGAAGAAATCATCACCATCTTCTCTACTGCATACTCCACACATTTATCGGCGACATTGCGGGTACCGCAAAGATTGCTTAAAACAGCCTCGCAGGGATTCTCCTCCATAAGAGGCACGTGCTTGTAAGCAGCAGCATGGAAGACAATCTGCGGTCGCCAGGTCCTGAAAACATAATCCAATCTGGCTAACTGCCTGATATCTCCGATGATAGGAGTAAAATCCAGTTCAGGAAAACGCTCGGACAGTTCTAACCGAAGATTGTGAATCGGCGTCTCGGCATTATCAAAAAGAAGCAACTTCTTCACACCAAAGGTGGCAATCAGACGACAAAGTTGCGAACCGATGGAGCCGGCCGCTCCGGTTACCAATATGGTTTTTCCTTGGAATTCATTTTCGACCTTATCCACGGATAATTGAATCTGCGGGCGCTCCAACAAATCTTCAATCTTGATTTCGCGGACAAGCAATTTAGACGAATGTTCTTCTACGGCTGGCACAATCAAAACAGACAATCCCAACTCGGTAGCCTGATGAATCAAGCCCTGACTTTCATTGGCCGCCTCACTTTCAGAAGCAAACAACACTCCCTGCAAACCCAAATCACGGATATATTTTTTCAAATCCTCTTGTCCTTCATACTCATAAATCTGAAATCCGGACAATTTGTACTGGGTATGTTTGCGAGGCACTAAAAAACCGACGATGTCATATTTTGAAGAATCCTTGAAACGTCCGACTGCCGCCAGGGATTTATTGGAGATACCGTAAATCAAAAGACGCTTACAAGTATTCCATTGTCTGTGTTTGTGACGGTAAATATCATAAAACAATACCACCAGAAAACGAGACAAAAGCAAAAGAACCAAAGTCAGGATAAAATCCGGCACCAGAATAAGGAAAGACAGCGGCCGAAGTTTACCAACCACCATCCATGTTACCGCCAGCAAAATCACCTTGAACAAAGCGGCACAGAAAAAACGGAAGCTATCTTTGAAATCCGTGTGTCTGACAATGAGGGTATAGGTGGAGAAAATAGAAAACGAAGCAAAGGAATAAAGAGCCGAAAACGCCAAATACTGCCAGGTGAAATTTGCATTGATATTCGCCTGAGGCACAAATAGATAGACAACAACAAATACCAGCAAGGATGCAAACACCGACACAAATTCATCGAAAAGAAGAACCAATTTTGCCGGAACATAATTACTCAAATATTTAGCGAGAGGATTTCCCATTATTCATAAAATTTATCAACCACTTTTTGGAGCACAGCCCAAATTCCCTTACGCTCGATATGGGTCATATAAGTAAAACGACGTACCTGACGAATAAAACGTGTCTCTCTTCTGACATGAGAAGCCATAATACGGTAAAACGCCCAGGTAATCATAAAACTCGTCACAATCACCACATAGCATTGTACATCTATGCTCGCGCCCAAAGCGAAGGAAAGCCACCAGCACAGAACGACAAAACCATTGAAAATCAACTCCATTAAAGTAGCTCCCACATGAGAGAAGCCCATATTGATCAGCAAGTGATGCAAATGAGTCTTATCTGCCTTAAAGGGTGAATGGCCACGTACAATACGCGCTCCCATCACGCGCACGGTATCAAAAATAGGAATGGCCAAAGTCGCCAAAGAAAAGGCTACCAGCGAAATTTTATCCTGGTTAAAATAAACCTCGACCGTAGAATGGGTCTGCAAGGTACGAATCACATAAGAAGAAATCAGCACACCCATCACGAGAGTACCGCCATCTCCAATAAACATCTTGGACTTCTTTCCAAAGACATTATGACAGAAAAACGGAAGAACGGAACCGGCACCGACCGCCGACAAAGCTGCCCAGGCAAAATCTCCGGCCCTGTAAAAAAGGAAACAGAAAAGCAGGCTTGTCAAAAGACAAAAACCGGTAGAGAGTCCATCTACACCGTCTATAAGATTAATCGCATTGATGATACCCACGACAGCGAAAATCGTAAAGAAAAAAGCGGCCCAATCCGGAATTTTATGAATCCCCCACAAACCATGAAAATCGTTGATCGCATAATCCTGAATGGTCATCATACCCACCACGACCAGAATCTCCATGGCAAAACGGATATAGGGAGAAAGTCCCAGCACATCATCTGCCGTACCGATATAGAGCATGATGGTCATTGCTACCAAAATGGGATATAAGATGCTGCAATCGAAGAAAATACGAGAGATGCAAAGACCGATCAAAATACCGAAAAACACAGATACCCCGCCCATCAAAGGAACCGGCGTACGCTGTAATTTACGAGCATTGGGATTATCGACTATATTGCGGGTAACGGCGATTTTTCGCACCGAAGGGTTGATTACCTCAACGGCAATAATAGCGACCAGAAACGGAACGAGAATACTGAGCAACGAAATATCCATTTACAAAGGTAAACTTAATTTTCAATTTTTTCAAGATACACAGACGGAATATAAGAGGTTGCTACAGCAATGATTCCCTCTATGCAGACAATCAGACGTTTATCGCCCCGGATTCGCTTGATATAGCCTTCTGCTCCTTTGAAAATTCCCCCCGTTACGCGCACCTTTTCTCCTTCCTTATAATTCACCGCAGAGGGGTCCATCAGTTGCATCTTTTTATCTACCAGGCTGGTAACCAACATAAACACATCCATATCGTGAGAACGGATGGGATAGGGCTCACGGGAAGAAATCATGGTATAGACCTTCATATAGCCATACCACTCTTTCTGGATTCGTTTTATCTGTGAGACGCTTGTTTTAATAAAGACCAAAGAGGATATCACCTTGCGAGGAATATAGATTTCTGCCACCAAAGGGGCGATTTTTTCCTCGACAATGTGAGTACGATTGTAAAAAACTTTTGCTGCATACCAGCAAAGTTCATCACTCTCCTGCCTCTTTGAGACGCTCTGCATTTTCGGCAATGATTAGCTGGTCAATTACCTCCTGAATCGCTCCATCCATAAAGACCGGCAAATTGTACATCGTATAGGAAATACGATGGTCGGTCATACGGGATTGAGGATAGTTGTATGTACGGATTTTCGCCGAACGGTCACCGGTGGAAACCATGGTTTTACGTTTGGCAGAAATGGAATCCAAATATTTCTGATACTCCATATTATAGATACGCGTACGCAATTCGTTCAGGGCTTTGTCGTAGTTCTTAAGTTGGGATTTTTCATCCTGACATTGTACGACAATTCCGGTCGGAATATGGGTCAGGCGAATCGCCGAATAGGTCGTATTCACAGACTGACCGCCGGGGCCGGACGAACAGAAAGTATCCTTGCGGATATCGTTCATGTTCAACTCAATATCAAATTCTCCCGCCTCGGGCAACACGGCTACGGAAGCGGCTGAAGTCTGCACACGTCCTTGGGTCTCGGTCTGGGGCACACGCTGTACGCGATGCACACCACTTTCATATTTCAATGTACCATAAACATGGTCTCCGCTCACCTTGAACACAATTTCCTTAAATCCGCCGGCCGTTCCCTCCGATGAACTGGTCACCTCGATTTTCCAGCCTTTGGACTCGATGTACTTGGTATACATACGGAAAAGGTCTCCCGCAAAAATAGCCGCTTCGTCACCACCGGCACCGCCACGAATCTCCACAATGGCATTCTTCTCATCTTCGGGGTCGGCAGGAATCAAAAGCAACTTGATATTCTGCTCCATATCGGGAACGAGGGGCTCCAGACTCGCCAATTCTTCTTTGGCCATCTCGCGCAGCTCCTCATCTTTTTCATTGGCAATAATATCCTTTGCCGCATCAATATCTTCCACCACCTTCTTAAAGGCCATACCCGCCTTGATGACAGGAGCCAATTCCTTATAATCTTTGGACAATTGGACATATTTCTTCATATCAGACATTACCTGCGGATCAGCAAGTTGCTGCTGGAGCGTATTATATTTTTCCACAAGTCCTAATATCTTCTCAACCAAGGGATTTGTTGCCATATCTTTCTTTTAAAAATCAAATACAAATATAATCAAAATAGCTTAGCGGACAAGCAAAACCGTCGCCCAAACCTGACAGCCTTCTTTTCTTCCCACAAAGCCCAATTTTTCTGTGGTGGTCGCCTTTACACTGACTCTGTCCGTCTCAATCTCCATAATGGCAGCCAGTGTACTTCTCATGGCAAGGATATAAGGAGCCAATTTAGGCGCCTGCAAGGCTATGGTAATATCCGCATTCCCTACACGATATCCTTTTTCTTGAATCAAAGCACAGACACGAGAAAGCAACTTTTTGGAATCTATTCCTTTGAACTCATCGGAAGAATCCGGGAAATGTTTTCCTATATCCCCCAAGGCCAAAGCACCCAGGAGAGCATCGCACAAGGCATGAATCGCCACATCCCCGTCAGAATGAGCGACAAATCCTTGAGAGCCCTCAATCTTGACTCCTCCCAAATACATATCCAAGCCCTCCTGCAAGACATGAACATCATAGCCATTACCGACACGAATATCTTCCATATTATTGTTTATCAACTACTTATAAATCAAACAATCCGGCTGGCAAATCCATATCCAGACACATTTCTTCCGCTTCAACCGACAAAATGAGTTCCTCATTAAAAGGGACCAAAGTGCCATCTTCCAACTGCAAACAAGGATTAGACGGGATATCCTCAAAAGAGAGTATGACACCCACTTTCTGACCTTTATCACACAAAGTCCATCCTTCCAGCAGGGAGAAATCCTGCATAGGGTCTTCACTCCCGCCCAAAACGGTTCGCTCCATATAAAGCAGACTGCCTTCGATTTCCTCTACATCCTTTCCGCTGCGTATGCCTGTTAAATACACCAGCAATTTACTTCCGCCGCGACGCTGCACGACCTCTACAAAAAAAGGTACCGGCAATCCATCAAAATAGATGAACACCGGTACTTTATCACGGGTTACGAGGGCTGAAAAATCGGCTACATCCAAACCTTGTACACTAAGGACAATCTGTCCATCGGCCCCATTGGATTTGAGAACCTTGGCAACAGGCTGGAGAGAGTCCGTGAGAGCCATCGCTGTCCCTCAGACGGATTACGCCTCAACTGCGGCTTCCTCTGCTGTCTCCTCTGCAACAGCCTCTGCAGCGGCAGCAGCCTCTGCTTCAGCTTTGGCAGCAGCTTCAGCCTCGGCTTTCTTCTTGGCGAGTGCGTCTGCTCTGTCAGCATTAACCTTTGCTTCAACCTCCTGGTTAGCCTTTACCTTATCCTCGGCAGCTTTGGCCAAGTTGGCTACTTTGGTGTTGAATTTGGCGTCTTTCTGGGCTTTCCAAGCCTCGAATTTAGCATCAGCCTGCTCCTGAGTAAGAGCGCCTTTAGCCACACCACCCTGGAGGTGCTTGCGAAGAAGAACACCTTCATAAGAAAGGATGCGACGAGCAACCAAAGTAGGCTGAGCACCTACGTTAAGCCAAGCAAGAGCTCTGTCGGAGTTAAGAATGATGGTAGCAGGGTTGGTGTTAGGGTTGTAAGAACCAATCTGCTCGATGTAGCGACCATCGCGTGGTGCGCGTGAATCAGCAACTACAACATGATAGAAAGCGTAATCTTTCTTACCATGACGCTGAAGACGAATTTTAACAGCCATTTCTAAATCTGTTTAAAAAAGTTATACATAAATGTTTCCTTCTCGAGGAAAAGCGCGCAAAGATAGATACTTTTTTGTACTTTTGCAAGAGTTTGACAATCACCATGAAGAAAAAGGAAACATTGCACATCCCCCCTGTCGATCACCCGCGCGTCCTGATGCATGGCTGTTGCGCTCCTTGTTCTTCAGCCATGGTGGAATGGATGCTGCAACACGATATACGACCGACCTTCTACTATTGCAATCCCAATATATTTCCACAGGAAGAATACCTGTTGCGCAAACAGGAATGTGAGCGATATGCCCACACATTGGGACTGGATTTTATTGAAGCGGAATATGTTCACGACTCCTGGCTCTGCGCCGTCAAAGGAATGGAAAAAGAAACAGAACGGGGTCCCCGCTGCCTAGCTTGTTTCAAATATCGCCTTTTGGATAGCGCGCGTTATGCTTTGGCGCACGGCTACAACGTACTGACAACCACCCTAGCCTCCTCGCGCTGGAAAAGTTTGGAGCAAATCGACCAAGCCGGTCATTGGGCGGTAGAAGAAGCTCTGAAAGAGTCTCAGAGCGAACTTATCTGGTGGGAACAAAACTGGAGAAAAGACGGACTACAAGAGAGACGCAACGCCCTGATCAAAGAACACAATTTTTATAATCAGCAATGGTGTGGCTGCGAATTCAGCCAAAGGAAATAGCCCCTTTATCCAAAGAAAAAACCCTTACAGTTCTGCAAGGGTTTTCTTCATCAATTCTATGGTAGAATCCGTCGCGGGAGTCAGTGGAGCACGGAGTTCGTTTTCCATCAGACCCAGCAGCGACATGGCCGCTTTGGCGGGAATCGGATTACTTTCTACAAAACAATTCTTAAACAAAGACATCAATTGATAATGCAAGCTACGGGCAGCGGGCATATCATCTTTGAGCAAAGCTTCGGTCAAGGCAACCATCTGCGCCGGAGCCACATTGGAAGCCACACTGATAACGCCTTGGGCACCTGTTGCCATCAAAGAAAGCGTCTCATCATCATTGCCGCTCAACACACTGAATCCCTCGGGTTTATCTTTGATGATGCGGCTGATTTGGGCATAATTACCGGAAGCTTCTTTGATTGCCACAATATTTTCCACCTCGTTTGCCAATGCCAAAGTCGTCTCGGCCGTGATATTCACACCGGTTCTACCGGGGACATTGTAAAGAATGATGGATTTTTCCGTAGCGGCAGCCACTGCCTTGTAGTAGGCATACAAGCCCTGCTGAGTGGGTTTATTATAATAAGGAGCCACCACCAAAAAGTAATCGACTCCATAAGGCTCCAACAAAGCCATATTGCGAAGCGTACCCGCCAAAGAATTGGTACCGGCACCGACTACCAAAGGAAGTCCCTGTGCATGCTCACGGGTAATCTTCAAAAGTTCAACTTTCTCCTCATCACTCAGACAAGGGGTCTCCGCCGTCGTACCAAGGGGTACCAAAAAATGGATTCCGGCAGCAACCTGACGTTTCACCGTCTCGGCATAAGCCGCATAGTCCACACTTCCGTCCGCCTTAAACGGCGTTACCAAGGCTGTACCACAGCCAGTCAACTGTTTCATATCTTCGCTAAAAATAATTCGTTGAACTCATGCACCCCTTCCAACCCTTCGGTCATCAAGGCTGCTTCTACCGCTCCGCGCGCAAAACCCTCACGCGAAAAAGCCTCATGGGTAAAAGTAAGACGATCGCAAACACCTTCGAAATTCACACTGTGAATACCAGGGATTTCGCCGGCTCGCACCGCCACGATGTCGGGAGTAATAGCCATCCCCTCTTCCACCAAAGCACCGAGACTCTTGGCTGTACCGCTGGGAGCATCCAATTTGTGAATATGGTGTTTTTCCTCAATATAAGGCTGATAAGGCTGTCCTTTCAGCAATTGAGAAGCGCGTTTGACCGCAGCAAAAAAGACATTGACTCCGATAGAATAATTGGAGGCGTAAATCATCGGGGTGCCACACTGCTCGAAATAGGATTTTACCTCATCGGCCATGTCGTTCCAACCGGTCGTTCCGACCACCACCGCCTTAAAATTCTCGGCCAAAAACTTATAGTTGGCACGGAATGACTCAGGCATGGTAAAATCGATACAAACACATTCCGCCGCCACTTTAGGGTCGGTCGCACAGATATCCTCGCTGGCATCCACACATTCAATACCTTTTTCAAGGAGAACCTTTTCAATCATATGGCCCATCTTGCCATATCCGCTGATAATAACTTTTACCATAATCGTCAAAAATCTCGCAAATTTATAAAAAAGGATGAAAAAATCCTATAAAAAATCCATAACTTTGCGACGATGAACAGAACATTGGTCATAATCGTCAGCTATAACGGAATGAAATGGATAGAACGCTGTCTATGCAGTGTTACCATGTCCACGGAAAAGGCTGATATTATGGTGATTGACAACGCCTCCACCGACGGCACCCCCGAATGGATTGAAGAAAATTTCAAAGAAAAGGTAAAACTCTGCCGTCTCAATACCAATGCCGGATTCGGAGCCGCCAACAATATCGGTATAAAAGCCGCCCTGGAAGCCCGCTACGAATACATTTATCTGCTCAATCAAGATGCCTGGCTTCGCAGAGACTGCCTATCCACCCTCATACAAGCCTTTGAGAACGCAAAAAAAGAGAACAGGCCTTACGGCATACTCTCCCCCATACAACTGCGAAGCGACCGCGAATTTCCGGAAGAAAAATTTTTGAATTGGTACCGCATCAGCGACCCGTTGGAGGACTGTGGTATCAAGAGAACGGACTTTATCATGGCGGCCCACTGGATGATTAGCCGGGAATGTCTGCAAAAAGTGGGTGGTTTTTCACCCAGTTTCCGACACTACGGAGAAGATGACAACTATATCCACCGCGCTGCCTACCATGGTCTCCTGACAGGAATCGTACCCGAGGCATACGCTGTACACGACCGCCAGGACCGCGCGTGCAGCAAGGCTAAAAACATGTATTTGAAAATGACGGCCGCTCTTGTCAAAATGAGCGACCCGCGGAAGAATTTTCACATCAGATGGAGCGGGCAAATCCTTAAATTGCTCCTCAGTGCACTCCGATATACCTCCACAGACTGCTTGAAATATGCCATAGAACTGACGAGGCGCCGCAAAGAACTCCACGCCAACCAGCAAAACTCCCGTCAAACAGGAGCATTTCTATAATGGGCTATCGAACGCAGGAAGTCCCTACAAGGTCCTGCCCGAAGACTGAATCATCGTTGTCACATCCTCGTTAAAGGCAGCATCCGCCATCATATCCTCCAAACAGATATGCATACGATACCTCCAATAATGATGGGGGTTGGACGGGTCATTGATACGCTCGGCCTTCACATCAGGATTTCTTAAGTTCTCACTTGTCGCCAACCAATCCTGCAAAGGAAGAATACAAAGCATGGACGGAGCGGACAAGGCCTGTGAAAGGATTTGACGGGCGCAGTCAGCCGACAACACGGAAGGAACGTCTCCGCCACGATGCAGGACATGATAATAGAAACGGGAAGTCGGCGTATAAGACTCTTCCCACCACATACGCAAAGGAGACATATCATGGCTGCAAGTCGTACAAACGCTGAAATAAGGGAATGCGGAGGTATCTCCAAACTCGTAGCCGGGCGTTTTGGGCATACGTTGCATTTCCAAAGAAAGGATATTGAGTCGCGCCATCACCTCCGGCACACAAGGAGCGATCATACCCAAATCTTCTCCGCACGCGAGCATGTGGGTGGATCCCAACAAGGCAGAAAGACGACGGGTCGCCTTTTCGCGCCAGAATTCATTGTGTCGATGATAGAAGAAATCATCATACAAAGCATCGAACGAATGGAGGGAATGTCCATACAAATCACGATATGCCTGCAAGGTTTTCGCGCCGATTCGAGGATGCCACATTCCTTTTTGGCGAGGGTCTTCCACAAAGAGGTCAAAAGCCTTCGGAAATCCCAATCCTCTTTCTTTGAGTTCCTCGATCGAATAAGGAAGTGCCGGACTGAAATGGCCTTCCAAACCACTCTTATGCGGCACAGGAATTTCCCAAATGCGGAAAAATCCCAAAATATGGTCGATACGGAACGCGTCAAAATACTCGGACATTTTTCCCAGACGACGACGCCACCAAGCATAGCCATCCTTGGACATTTCATCCCAGTTATAAGTCGGAAAACTCCAATTCTGTCCGTCACGGGAAAAATAATCAGGAGGTGCACCGGCTTGGGAGTCCATATTGAAGAGTTTAGGGTACACCCAGGCATCCGCACTGGTTCGGCTCACACCGATAGGAAGATCGCCTTTGAGATAGACGCCTTTTTCGTGAGCATAGTTGCGCACTCTACGCAACTGTTCATGGAGATGATATTGCACAAAACAGTGCAAATCCACCTCATCCTGGTGATCCTTTATATAGGCAGCTACGGCCTTGGCCTGATAACGGGCATACTGCGACCATTGGCTATAATCCGCCGTCTTATTTTCATCTCGAAGCACACAAAAAGCCGCATAAGGAAGAAGCCAAAGGGCATTTTCTTTTACGAACTCCTGATAAGAGTCCTTTTGAGAAATCACCTTGAACGTCTTTTTGAAAGCCTCACGGATATAGTTCCATTTCACTCTATTGACCCGTTCGAAATCAACGAATGAATACGCATTCAGTTCTTTCTGCGTACGCATATATTCATCATCCTCCGAGACACCGATGGCCGGCAGATGAATATACATGGGATGAAGCGCAAAAGAAGAATTGGCATTGTAGGGATAACTATCCTGCCAAGTATGCGTCATGGTTGTATCATTGATAGGAAGAAGCTGGATGAAACACTGTCCGGTCATCGCCGCCCAATCCACCATCAGACGCAAATCATCAAATTCACCCACACCCATGCTGCGATGACTGCGCAGAGAAAAGACAGGAATGGCCGTTCCGGCTCCTCTCCATCCTGTTTTATCCGACCACACATCATGTTGCACCCGTGTTTTGCTCACCTTTCCTTCCAAACGATGGGGATGCCATTCATGTCGGGTATGTAAATCATTTTCTACAATTTCATAGTAGTATTCATCCCCCTCCTTTATATTACGGCCGCAAAGCTCGACTTCCCATTGACCGTCAGCGACATAACGCATAGGAAAAGATTTTCCCGCTACACGCAAAACCACATTCTCGCCCCAACGGGTATGATATTGAATAGTAAATTTCATGATTTTCTGTTTCTAAAACTTATTTAGATACTTTGGTAGAAAAGTACTCCAACCCTACAACAAGTACAACTCCGAGAACAGCCCATAGTGCCGCCCATTCCCACATAGGAAAAGCGGACAATTGTGCCACGTCCGTAACGACGCCCGCTTCCAACAAAGCCTCGGTATTGCTCCAAGGCCATACTTTTACCAAGGAACCCAAGATAAAGCCCAAAAGCACAAGCAAGGTCTGTTTTTCCCAACGAGCCAGCAGCCAATTCAAGAATTTAGCAAAAGCCAAAAGGCCCACCAGGCAGCCGCCGCCAAAAGCAAGCAATACAGGTATATTAAAGGCAGTCACATCCAAAGCCTGCATGATATAATCATATTTGCCCAACACGACCAAGATAAAGCTTCCGGATATGCCAGGAAGTATCATCGTACAGATGGAGATGGCCCCACAAAGGAAAATATACCACAAATCATCAGGGGTATTGGAAAGGGCATTCAGGGTACTGACCCACACGCCCAAGGCGGCACCAAAAATCACAAACAGGACTTCTGACACACCCCACCCTTTGATCGAACGGAACATAATGAGAGCCGAGGCGATTATCAGACCGAAAAAGAAAGCCCAAGTCTGCACAGGATAATTCGTCAGCACAAACAGCATCAGTTTAGCCAAAGACAAGACACTCACCAAGATACCTACCCCCAGACTCAACAGAAAAGAGCCGTGAATTTCCTTCCAGAAAGCCTTCCATTGACGAGAGCGCAACGCAGTCCAGGTTTCCTTTTTGGTCACAGAGTTAATAGCCTCCAACAACTCTCCGTAAATACCTGTCAATAAGGCAATAGTACCACCTGAAACACCGGGAACAACATTGGCTGCTCCCATACCGAAACCCTTCAACGAGGTCAAGAAATATTTCTTCATAGGACTTATGAAATTTTTGCTAAAATATCTTTCATACAAGCGAACATCTGTTTGTTATCCTCGGCGGCCACCACCAAGTCATAACAATACTGCTCGCCCTCCAACGCGCCGATTTTAAAAGACGCAGGCGCTATAGAGCAAAAATACTTCAAGGCATAAGAATCTTCCCGAATAAAAGAGATGAAAATATCACTTTTTTGGAAGAACAGCGGATTCATGGATTTCATATTAGGCCTGCCCGTATAACAAGACAATTGTTTACGGGTGATGGTATCTGCGGGTGCAGACAACTGAGCCATATTTTTTTCTTTTTTTCTAAAATCGAAATAATAAAAAGAAGTCGCGATTCCTTGCTCCTTAAAATAGGCATAAATCATCTCCTTGAAGAGGAAAAGATCATCCTCACATACATCCAAAAGAATCGTCGCCGTACGCATTCCCTTCAAGGAAGACAAGGCCGTCTTTCCTTTGTAGGCATGCTTCGACAATAAATACCTGCGAATATATTCCTTAAATTTGCTCATAGGCGAAGGCAAAGATAGAAAAAAATTACTACTTTTGCAGACTTATGAGAGATTTATATATAACAAATACCCTTTCCAAGCAGAAAGAGTTGTTCAAGCCCGTTCAGCCGGGCCACATGGGAATTTATGTCTGCGGACCCACCGTTTATGGTGATGCCCATCTGGGACACGCACGTCCTGGAGTCACCTACGATATCTTGACCAAATTTTTCAAGCATCTGGGCTACAAAGTTCGCTACGTCCGCAACATCACAGACGTAGGACATTTGGAGCACGACGCCGACGAAGGTGAGGATAAAATCGCTAAAAAAGCACGTCTGGAGCAATTGGAACCCATGGAAGTGGTACAAAGCTACACCTTGCGTTACCACGAAGCCATGCGCCTTCTGAACGTGGCACCTCCTTCTATCGAACCCCGCGCATCCGGACATATTGTAGAGCAGATTGAAGCGGTGAAGACCATTTTGGAAAGCGGATATGCTTATGAGAGCAATGGAAGCATCTATTTTGATGTTCGCAAATACAACGACGACCACCATTACGGCGTTCTTTCCGGACGTAATCTGGACGACACGTTGGAAGGCACTCGCGCCTTGGACGGACAAAATGACAAGCGCGCACCCTTTGATTTTGCCATCTGGAAAAAAGCAGAGCCTCAACACATTATGAGATGGCCTTCCCCCTGGGGAGAGGGTTTCCCCGGCTGGCATTTGGAATGCTCTGTCATGGGAGAAAAATACTTGGGCAAAGAGTTTGATATTCACGGCGGTGGTATGGACCTTATGTTCCCCCACCACGAGTGCGAAATTGCCCAAAATGTAGCATGCAGAGGCACCCAAGGCGTACGTTATTGGGTTCACAACAACATGATTACCATCAACGGACAGAAGATGGGCAAATCTTTGGGCAATTTCATCACGCTGCCCCAACTCTTTGCTGGAGAACACGACAAATTGGAGCAGGCATACTCACCGATGACGGTTCGTTTCTTCATTCTCCAAGCCCATTACCGTGGCACCTTGGATTTCAGTAATGAAGCCCTGCAAGCCGCAGAAAAAGCATTGAAGCGCCTGATGCAGGCAACCAAAGACTTGTATGCCATGGCCGGCCGCAAAGCCCCTGTCTATGCCTACGGAGAAGAGGAATTCGGTATCGCTCCCGACAGTTGCCCTGCCGACAATGCGGATATCATCAAGATTTTCAACGGCATCTATGAGGCATTGTGCGATGATTTCAACACACCCATCGCCCTTTCCCATTTGTTTGACGCAGTTCGCATTATCAACAGCGCCAAAGACCACAAGATTCAACTCTCGCAAAACGATATTCAGACCCTCTGCCAATTGTTCGATGACATTGTCTATGGCGTATTGGGATTGAAAGATGAGGAAGGTGGCTCTGATAAATCCATGGGAATCATTTCCGGTTTGATGGATTTGGTATTGGAACAACGCAAACAAGCCAAGGAGGCCAAAGATTGGACCACTTCCGATAAAATTCGAGATTGTTTGAAAGCCCTGGGTGTGCAGGTAAAGGACACCAAAGAGGGCGCAACCTGGACTTTGGACTAATATGAAATTTATCAGTTGGAATGTCAATGGTCTGCGTGCCATCTGCGGGAAAGGCTTTGCCGATATTTTTCAGCAACTTGACGCAGATTTCTTCTGTCTGCAAGAGACCAAATTGCAGGAGGGAGTGCTAGACTTGGAATTCCCCGGCTATCAGTCGTTCTGGAATTATGCCGAGAAAAAAGGTTACTCCGGCACGGCCATTTATACGCGCCACACTCCCCTGTCCGTGAGTTATGGCATAGGCATCGAGGAACACGACCACGAAGGCCGTGTCATCTGCTTGGAGATGGAAGATTTCTATCTGGTAAATGTCTATGTTCCCAATTCACAGGACGGACTTCGCCGCTTGGAATACCGCGAAAAATGGGAAGATGATTTCCGCGCCTATCTGTGCCGTTTGGCCGATCGTAAAGGCGTGATTGTCTGCGGAGACCTCAATGTGGCTCACCAGGAAATTGACCTTAAAAACCCTTCAACCAACCATTTCAGCGCTGGTTTTTCCGATCAGGAACGCGCCAAGATGACCTTGTTGCAAGAGGCCGGTTTTATTGACAGTTGGCGCTGGCAACACCCCACAGAGATTAAATACTCATGGTGGTCCTACCGAATGCGAGCCCGTGAAAGAAATGTAGGCTGGCGTATTGATTATTTTATGGTTTCGGGAGAGAAATTCGGAGCGAGTGATTTAAGCACACGCATTGAATCCACCGAAATACACAACGAAATTTTCGGCTCGGATCATTGCCCCGTAGAACTGATTTTGAAATAGACTCTAAAGCGCCGCGTCCCTCAAAGATGCGGCGTTATTTTTTCAGACTATACTTGATGGATTGCAGACCGGTGCGGACAAAAGTGGTCAGTACATTTTCGTTATACACCATTTTAATTTTGCTGCGCTGGTGTTTGAAACGCTTGATACGGGCCATCAGACTTGCGGCTCTTTCCTGATAGACATTCTCTATACAAATATCATTCAAAAGTTTCTTTTCCAATGACTTATCACGCTTGAATGCGGGTAATTGAGCGTTAGAAACACCGACATAATGCACCGTCAGTCCCATCAGCGCCTGCCAAAACGGAAGGCAGCCCGTCTTCTTTGCCAAGGACAAGAACAGTTCCCAATCCACAGCGCCCGCCTCTTTTTGCAGGAAAAGCGCCCAATCGGCAATATGGCGAAGATTAATGCCAGCCCCTGCATAATGCTGGGCCATGTGGCGGAAAAGAAAAAGCGCATTGAAAGTCGGTGAAGGCAGACAAATTTGTCCTTTTCCCACCTCCCTACGCGTAAAGACTTGCTTTCCCAATCGTATCAGCTCTTCGTTATAAAGACGATTGGTCGGATGGCTTTGGGCATTGACAAACTCATAATGATTCTCTACCATAATACCATTGAGGTAGAATACCGTATGATGCTCTTTGTCTTCTTCTACCGCAATACCCAGTTTTTCGGATAAGATTTTATCTGCTTGTGCTTGTTTTCCATAAAGCCAGATATCCATATCGCCCAAAGGCCTATGTTTGGGAACGGGATAATAATCCGCTATCCCATAGCCCTTCAACAGCATCATTTCAATACCGTGTTGGGCATAAAAATTTGCAAGAAATGACAAGGCGCGTTGCTGAGCATCATAGACCATCTCGGCGGACAGACAAGTGGTAAACCAATCATAATTAAGTTTCTCATCCATCTTGAAATGCCCCTTTGCAAACACTTTCTGCAAGCCATCGAAACAAATAGAGGGAAGACCCTGCACCATCGAGAATTGAAAAACCTCACGGAGTCCTGCATCTTTATTTTCGCCCTCCATCCAGGACAAAAGCTTGTCTGAAGGCTCTTCCTTGATAGAAAGTCCTAAATGCATCAACTCTGTAAATATCTCAAAACGGGTCATGTTTCTACGGATAAAAGAGATTAAAACTGAATTCCTGAAGCTTTTTCAAAACGCTCCCGTATCATTTTTTCATCGTGATTTTTGCGGGCGCAATCCAATGCCTTAGCGGCATATTCCGACAAAAGCGAAGCATTATCCAACCATTTCCTCAAATCTGCCTCAATGTTATTTTTGCCAGAACTTACCAGCGCACAAGCATTCTTCTCAAAATATTCTATGGGTGCCAAATCAGAGGGACCGATAGCCCAAATGGCCCTCCCACTACTGAGATAATCCGTAATTTTGGTCGAGAAAGAAAGGCGGGCAAATCTGCCGGCAGCCTCAAACGACTCAACAAAGAGCAAGATATCCGCTTCTTTTTGCAATCGAAAAACTTCAGATTGAGGAACGGCAGAATGAAGGGTACAAGCATGGGGAATGTTTAATTTTTTCTTCATTCTACGGGTCTGGGGCGTCTGGGTATAGATATCCAGATGCAGTTTCGCTCCTTCCTCCCTATTCAGTTTCTCAATGGCTTGGGCCACAATTTCCAAACTTCGGTCTCGTCCTGCCGTCATATTACCCGTATAGAGCAAGGATAAATTCTTCTTTGCAAAGACTTCCTGACAGGCATTCACGGTAGCCGGTTTGGTGAGCAAGACACTATCCACCTGAAGCAATTCCTTTATCTCACGCTGCATTTTCGGCGATATGGCAAAAAGAGTATCGCAAGCCTTGACCAGACGCTTAACTCCCCTACGAAGCCAGGCTCTATGCAACCACCATAATGGATTCCAATGACGGATACGATAACTGAAATTATCATCCCAGAGGTATCCAATCACTTTTTTCGGTTTGCAACGAGCGATAATATACTCATTCAGTCGGTTGAAATGGATATAGCCCTCTATCGGGAAAAAGAGTACATCGGGCTTGAACTCATCCAAAAAGGCATCCAACTCCGGAGAGCGCCATTTTCCCCATTTCCAAATCAGTTCTCGTGCTAAAATCAGACTATAAGGACGAAAAGAAACAAAATGGGAATAGAGTGCTTTCTGTTGCCTATCTTGCTCTGCCCCTTTCGAGCGACCTGCGGCAAAAGCTTCGCCCGTATGTACATTTCCATTGTAGAGGCTTTTCAGCACCTCAGACTCAAAAATATGGAAATAGCGGTCACAAACCGATGAATCCGATCCCTCGCTACGAATATAGATACACGCCAGTGCATCTTTATCATAACCGGCAACCAAAGACGACAAGGTATTTGAGCCATTCGCATCACTCCACCCGTCCACAGAACTCACCAATATGCGTACTTTATCGGACATTTGATTCTTTATTTCAATAACACATTTTGCCTACTTCGGGGCGATGCGGTACAGACCGGCAGCAACAAAGGCAAAAATCAGGTTAGGAAGCCAGATGGCAATATAAGCGGGCAAGACGCCTGTATAAACAAACATCTGACTGAAACGCATAAATAAGATATATGAGAAACTCAACGCAATACCTATTGCGATATTCCAACCTATACCACCACGACGCTTTTTGGAAGATAGCGCGACACCGATAATGGTAAGAATAAAGGCAGAGAAAGGCAATGACAGACGATTATGCTGTTCAATTTCCGCATACATCACATTGGAATCGCCTCTCATTTTTTGCGTCTCGATAAGTTGCAAGAGTTTCTTCTGGGACAAACGCTCCACCGTCTTCTTGTTCATATAGAAATCATCCAAAGTCAGGTTGATGACCGTATCCAACTGTTTTCCGCTGCGGATATTGTCATCCATATCGTCCACATAATCCCGGATAAAATACTTTTTGAGCTTCCAACCATTAAAGGTCGTATCCCACACGGCCGTTTCCGCTGAAAGCTTAGATACCAGCTTGTTATCCTTGATTTTCTCCAAAGTAAATTTATATGCCGTATTATTCCAGGTGCTGAAAGCATCGACATACACAAATTCGCCGGGAGAAATCTGATAATGCACATTGTGGCTGGTCAGATTCTTCTGTTCTTTTACATATTTTCCTTCAAAAGCCAGACGCGTCTCATTAGCTTGTGGAATCACAAACAAATTGAGTCCCAATGACATAAGCGCAATAATTGCTGCCGAAATCACATAAGGAACCATCATGCGATGGAAACTGATACCGCAGGAGAGAATGGCGACAATTTCTGAATTTTGCGCCATTTTGGAGGTAAAGAATATCACCGTAATAAATACGAACAGCGGGCTGAACATATTGATAAAATACGGGATAAAATTCAGATAATAATCAAAAATAATAGCTTCAAGCGGCGCTTCGTTAGAGACAAATTGGTCAATCTTTTCGCTGATATCGAATATGATTACAATGCCGATAATCAACAAAATAGCCACGAAGAAGGTTACAATAAACCTCTTCATGATATACCAATCCAATTTCTTCAAGGGAAAATTCATAAACGCTGCGTAAGTTTAGGGAGTACACTGTTTTTCCATTGAAGGAAATCTCCTGCTTCGATATGAGTACGCGCCGTGCGCACCAGGTCCAGATAGAATGCCAAATTATGCTCACTGGCAATTTGACCGGCAAATTGTTCACCCGCAATAAACAGATGACGCAGATACGCTTTGGAATACTGATGATCCACAAAGGAAGTGCCTGCAGGATCCAATTCGGAATAGTCCTGCGCCCATTTGGCATTACGCATATTCATAATACCGTTCCACGTAAACAACATGCCGTTGCGTCCGTTACGGGTCGGCATCACACAATCAAACATATCCACCCCGCGACTGATGGCTTCCAGAATGTTGGCGGGCGTTCCGACACCCATCAAATAACGAGGCTTGTTTTCAGGCAACACCGGACAAACCACCTCCAGCATTTCATACATTTTATCGGTCGGCTCCCCTACAGCCAGACCTCCGATAGCATATCCTTCTCTATCCAAAGCGGCCGCATGCTCTACGGCTGCCAGACGAAGTTCGGGATAGACACAACCCTGAATAATAGGGAAGAATGCTTGTGAGTAGCCATAAAGAGGCTCTGTCTCATCAAAACGTTTGATACACCTCTCCAGCCAACTTTGGGTCAATTTGAGAGACTTTTTGGCGTATTGAAAATCCGCGTCGCCCGGACAGCATTCATCCAGAGCCATAATGATATCCGCACCGATGATACGCTGGGTATCTACATTGTTTTCGGGCGTGAATATATGCTTGGAACCATCAATATGCGAACGGAAGGTGCAACCCTCCGGAGTCAATTTACGAATAGGAGAAAGCGAGAACACCTGAAATCCGCCGCTGTCCGTCAAAATGGGACGATCCCAACTTTCAAAACGATGCAAACCACCTGCTTTTCGCAGGGTATCCAGACCGGGGCGCAAATACAGATGATAGGTATTTCCCAATATGATTTCCGCCTTGATATCCTCCTTCAAATCACGATGATACACTCCCTTTACAGAGCCCACCGTCCCCACCGGCATAAAAATAGGAGTCTCGATAACGCCATGATCGGTCTCTATCCGACCGCGCCGTGCTTGAGATGCAGCATCTTTGCCTAACAGGTGAAACTTCATATAGATATTGCAGAAAACAGTTTATAATAATCTGCAAATTTAATGATTTCTTTGAAAGATTCATAGAACCTCCGCCGTTTTTAGAGAAGAATTCAAATAGAATATAGGGGAATGACACGAATATCGCCCGGATAGAGGCATCATCCCCCGGTTATGACTCAATCTTTCATCAGGACATCTGGCTTGACAAAGTTTCCTCAACCGGTTCAACCGTGGCTGCCTGAACTTCGGCATCAACCCTTTCTATACCATCCGAACCAACCCATTTACGATAGACCAGACGTCCGACCACGAAGAGTTTGGCTCCTTTTTCAATCATATCCAATTGTTGGATTTTTCCACCCTCCCAAGCCGCAACATTGTGCCACTCTGTTTCAATGACAGCTGTATTGTCTTTTTTGGTGTAAGCACGCGAAGTCGCCATGGTAAAATTTGCCACATTTTTACCCGAGACATTGGCCATCCTCACAGAGCCGACCACGCCTCTTAATTCAATTCTGTTTAACTGTTCCATACTGTTCTTTTTTTAATTAACATAAGTGAACATTTCTCCCTCTTATCGGCGCCTGACAAGAAACATAGAAATGATTCACAAGCGCAAAGAAAAACACTTTCCCAAGCTCTGTCAATTGCATTTTCACAAGACAAAAATGTTTTTCTTTTTTCATCCCAAATCACACTTTTTCCTTTTTCGAGAAAAAACGGAAAAAAGAAAATTCTTGCTCATTTTTCTTTACTTTCCGAGCCAAACTAAAAAAGAAAGCCATCTTTGACCATCTACACAAAAAATGATGGAAACACAAGACCACTACCATTCTTTTTGCCTCGAATGTGGCGACGAAATCAGCTATGGAAAACGCTCGGACAGCAAATTCTGTTGTGACCGATGCCGCTGCCGCTGGCACAACCGACACATGCAGGGAAAACGACGACAAAAGGAAAAGGCCGAACGGATTATGGAGAAGAACCATCAGATTCTCATTGATTTACTGGAAAAAGGAGAAAACAGTATAGACCTTTTACAAATTAAAAATCAAGGTTTTAGACCTGAATACGCCTCAACGGTACTAAAAGGTCGGACATCCATGACGATGAGTTGTTATAACATCCGTTATAAGATGACAGAACAGAAAATTTTCGGAATAAAAAAAGAAGAGTAAGGGTAGCAGTTGCAAAGCACAGCATAAATTCGTACCTTTGTAGGCTATTTTGAAAGTAAAAATATATACAATATGAAAAAGTTCTTTTGGGTCATCTTGACCGCATTTATTATCACGTCCTGCAATATGAGCAATCCCCTTCTAGAAACCTCTACCCTCCCTTACGGAGCCCCGCGTTTTGATCTGATTCAAGACAGCGATTATCGTCCCGCATTCGAACAAGCCATTCAAGAAGGCAAAAAAGAGATTGACCTCATCGCAAACAATCCCGACGCGCCGACTTTTGAAAACACCATCATTGCCATGGAATACGCCGGCAATGCGTTTTCACAGGTAGCCAATATCTTCTATAATGTAATGGAAGCCAACACCAGCGACTTCCTTCAGCAGCTGGCAGAGGAAATGACGCCCCTTGTCAATGAGTATTCCATGTATGTCAGTTTGAATGAGAAATTGTTCCAACGCGTCAAAGCCGTTTGGGAACTGAAAGAACAGCTCAACTTGACAAACGAAGAAGCAAGATTATTGGAAAAAAGCTATAAAGGTTTCGTCAGAAATGGTGCCAACCTTTCCGCCGAGGACAAAATCAAATTCAGCGAATACTCTGAAAAACTCGCCCTCGCCACCCTGCAGTTCGGTAAAAACAACTTAGCCGCACAAAACGCATTCAAACTCCAGCTCACCCAAGAAGAGGAATTGGCCGGACTGCCCGATTATGTAAAGAACATTGCTGCAGAAACAGCCGCTGCCAAACAAATGGAAGGATGGGTATTTGATTTGAGTTACCCCAGCTACAAAGCATTCATGCAGTACTCGACCCGTCGCGACTTGCGCGAGAAACTCTACAAAGCCTACAACAGCAAATCCGTAGGCGGAGAATTCGACAACAACAGCACCGTAAAGGAAATCCTCGATTTGAGACTTAAAATCGCGCAGATTCTGGGCTATGAGAATTATGCAGAATATGCCTTGGAAATGCGCATGGCTAAAAATGCCGACAAGGTAAACAGTTTCTTGGCTGCTTTGATGCAGCCCACCCTCCCTGTTGCCCGTAAAGAGGTTGCCGCGATTGAGCGCTATGCCAAGAAAAATGGATTTGAAGGCGACAAAATCATGCCTTGGGATTTCACTTTCTGGTCTGAAAAATACAAAGATGCGACCTACGATTTGAGTGACAATATGCTCAAACCCTACTTCCAACTTGACAGTTGTATCAATGCCGTATTCGGTCTGGCCGGCAAACTTTACGGACTGAACTTCGCCGAAAGAAACGACATTCCCGCCTATCACCCCGATGTTCGCGTTTATGACGTTACGGATGAAAGCGGCAAACACGTCGCCCTGTTCTACGCAGACTTTTTCCCTCGTGAGAGCAAGCGTGGAGGAGCTTGGATGACCTCATTCGGCGATCAATACAAGACTTTGGACGGAAAAGACGTACGTCCTTTCATCAACATTGTTACCAATTTCACCAAACCGACGGCAGACACCCCGTCCTTGATTACCCACGACGAGTTGACCACTTTGCTTCACGAATTCGGTCACGCCTTGCATGGTATGTTGTCTGACGGCCGCTTTGTCTCTATGAGCGGCACCAGCGTAGCCCGTGATTTCGTGGAACTCCCCAGCCAGTTGATGGAAAATTGGGCTTACGAAAGCGAATTCCTCAACAGTTTTGCCCGCCACTATCAGACCGGAGAAATCATCCCGGCTGAATTGATTGAGAAAATCAAAGCCTCTAAAAATTATCTGTCCGCCTATGCCCAGGTGCGCCAACTTCATTTCGGTATCATCGACATGGCTTGGTACGACAGAAACGATGTTCCGACTGAAAATTGCGAAGAATTTGAGCAGAAACACATTTCTGCCACCGCCGTTCTTCCCGCTGTGAAAGGTATGGCCTTCTCCCCGTCATTTGGTCACATTTTCTCTGGCGGATACTCCGCCGGTTACTATTCCTATAAGTGGGCAGAGGTATTGGAAGCGGACGCCTTCAGTCTGTTCCAGGAAAAGGGCATCTTCAACCGCGAGGTAGCCGCATCCTTCCGCGACAACATTCTTTCCAAAGGAGGCAGCATGGATGAGGCCGAAATGTATCGCAACTTCCGCGGACACGATCCTCAACCTTCAGCCTTGTTGAAGAAACTCGGCATTACCCGATGAATCTGAATCGTTTTGCCCTTTGTTTCCTTCTGTTGCTCGGACTCGTTTCGTGCAACAAGACAGCTATGGATAAAGAGGGCGAAAAAGAACAAAAACTGAATCCCCAAAAGGGTATTATCAGCCATCCCGCCGGCACCTATTTTGTCCGCGTCAGCGATGCTATGGCCGATTTGCCCACGCATGAGATTCGCGCTCTGATTCCCGCGGAATTACAAGTGCGAGACTTTGAAAAAGTCATCAGCAGCCATCCTCAATTTGAAGATAGACACCGCAAAGCCGGACTTCACAAATGGTTTCGGGTGCGTTGTGACTCATCGCAGACCAAAAGCACCCACACACTCAAACATTTCCGCGAAAGCCTCGAAGAACTCTTTGAAAAAGTTGAAACACCCCCTACCATTCGTATGGAAGGTTTCAACGACCCCTATGCCTCCACGCTGTGGAATTTTCAGGCAGAAAAATACGGAACCAATGTCCCTATGGCTTGGGAGAAAGGGTTTTATGGAAATTCAGAGATTGTGGTAGCCGTGTTAGACGGAGGCATTGATCCTCAACACGAAGACCTGAAAGATATTCTTATCCCTGCCGGCCCCGAGGGTAGCTACAACTTTGTGGCAGATACAGACAGCATTGTCCCGAATCAACATGGCACCCATGTAGGCGGCTTGGTCGGCGCTATCAATCACAATGGAGTGGGCACTTGTTCCGCAGCCGGTGGCAAAGACGGAAAAGGAGGAATTAAAATACTGAATTGTCAGATTTTTCAACCCAATGAGAAAGGCGAAGACGTGGTAGGAAACTACTACAACGCTTTTGTTTGGGCGACTGACCATGGCGCTCACATCTGCAACAACAGCTGGTCATTTGTTTATCAGTCTAATGAAGCAGCCCAACACGCACATTTGGACGAACTTACCATAGCCGTTATCAATTATTTCGTTGATAACGCGGGCTGCGATGGGTATGGCGAACAGAAGACAAACAGCCCGATGAAAGGTGGTCTGGTGCTCTTTGCCGCTGGCAACGAAGCACTCAAATACGGATTGCCGGCAAGTTATGAGCGCGTATTGGCGGTCGGCTCAAATGACAACCTCGGCGAGAGGGCCTATTATTCCAACTACGGAGACTGGGTTGATATCTGTGCCCCAGGCGGCACTCCAGGCTCTCTGATTCTCAGCACCTTACCAGGCAATAACTCACAGCCACGCGGCCGATATGGAAAAATGGGCGGAACCTCCATGGCTTGCCCTCAGGTCAGTTCCATCGCCGCCCTGGTCTTGGAAAAGCACGGAAAACAGGGATTTACACAAGAAATGCTGAAAGAAAAGCTCATTCAAGGCTCGCTCTTGCACAATCCCCTGTCTCCAAAACTTCAAATCGGCCCTTTGGTTGATGCATACGGAGCCCTTTGCTACGGAGACTCGCTGGCACCGAAAGCCATAGAAAATTTCCAGACAAAGGTCCAACTGCAAGACGTCAGATTAAGTTGGAACGCTGCCGATGACGGTCCTATGGGCGCCGCTCACCAATATATTATCAGTTGGTCCGAAGACCGAGACAAATTGGAAAAGAGGAAAAGTCCCAGTACCCCGGAAAACGGAATTACGGACCTGATTATAAAAAATGGAGCTTATATGGTAGGAGAACGCATTGACACCTGCATTCATCTCCCCAAAAGCAATCAGAACTATTACCTTAGTATATGCGCCCAAGACTACTGCGGTAATTTATCCGAAAGTCATCCTATCCAGCAAATTG
>CAJGBW010000017.1 GCA_904501835.1 uncultured Bacteroidales bacterium | reverse complement strand
CGGTACTTGCTTGTACTTGTCACATCATATTTCATATATGATGCTTAACAGTCTTATCAATGAACTTTCAATTTTATATCCCGTCTTTCTCAAACGGGCTGCAAAGATACAAACCTTTTTTAATTCTGCAAAACTTTTTAACAAAATAATCGCATTTAAAGAAGATTTTAATGACTATTTAGCCATTTTGCTCGTATTCGAGAAAAATTGTTACCTTTGTCAGATTCTATTTCCCTATTCATTAAGGTAAATAGAGCTTTTAAAAACTAAAACTTAAATATTTATGGACACTTACATTTATGATTTGATTCCCAAAGAGGAATTTAACAAGGTAAAACATTTTCCGACCATTCCCGAGTACATCGAATGGATTTGCAACGAATATGCAGAACTTTCCGCCCTTTCCGAAAATGGAAAGATTACCACTTATAAAGAGATGGGCGAAAATATTGCCCGCAGAAGAACATTTATCAACAACCTGGGATTGAAAAAGGGTGCCAAAATCGCCATTTTTGAGCGCAACACCCAAGACGCCATCGAGTTGTTCCTTGCGATCACATCTGCCGGTTATGTCGGCATCCTGCTTCCCGCCGCACTTCAAGAGCCCGCTTTGATTGGCAGCTGCATGAAATTCGACGTTGAAGCATTGTTCGTACGCGAAGAATTCAAACCCCTCACCGAAAAAGTCCCCTGCCCCGTTTATCCTTCAAACAGCATCGCTGATACCGCATCACCCGTTGCAACGGTAGACAAGGAGGAGGCCGCCGCCATCTTCTTCACCGGTGGTACGACCGGCACCCCCAAAGGTGTGGTTCTTTCCCACCGCGCGTTGATGAGAGGTGCTTTCAATGCGATTTTCGCACCCGGCTCACAGCTTAAGAACCAACGCTATATCGCCATTCTGCCCCTCAGCCACGTATTTGGCTTGATTTGCGGCACCATGGGCTTGTTCTACAAAGGCGGTCTGCTCTTCACCAGCGAAGATGTGAAAGCTTCTTTGGGTAAGATTCCCATGATCAAACCCACCTGTTTGGTTTTGGTTCCGGGCCTGTGCGACATCCTTGTCGGACTTTGCAAAATGTATGGTCCTCAATTCTTGGGTGGAGAACTCAAAACCATCATTTCCGGCGCCGCCAACGTACCTCCCAGACTCCAGGTTGAGTTTGAGAAATTGGGCGTAACCCTCTGTGCAGGATACGGAATGACCGAAACCGCCAACTTGACAACCGCCAATGCAAACGTCAAAGAGAGACCGACTTCCATCGGTAAATTGTACCCGGGACAGGAGGCTAAAATCGTTGATGGCGAGCTTTGGGTAAAAGGAGACAACCTTTTCTCCGGCTATTACAAAGACGAGGCAAACACCAAAGCCACTTTGACAGAAGATGGTTGGATCAAGACCGGCGACTTGGCAAAAGTTGACGAAGACGGATTCTACTACATCGTAGGACGTATCAAAAACCTCATCATCTTGGCTAACGGAGAAAATGTATCTCCTGAAACCATTGAGGATTTGTTCTACAAGAGCCCGTACGTTCGTGACTGCTTGGTCAGCGAAGGCAACAATAATGGCGTTCCCTGCATCGCCATTGACATTCTACCCCAGATGGCTGCCTTTGAAGGCAAAGAATGGGACGAAGTGGTTGCAAAAATGAATGAAATTGTTAAACAAGTGAACGAAGGACTTCCTACCTACGAGCAAATCGCAATGGTAAGCGTACGCAAAGAAGATTTCAAGCGCACCGGAAGTTTGAAAGTTGCACGCAATCAAAACTAATATGACCCGTGAAGAAACGATTGCAGGACTCAAAGAAGTCCTCGCTGTGATCAGACCGAAAGCTAATTTTGACGAAATCACCAACGACACCAGACTCGTTCAGGACCTTGGAATCGACTCCTTGTCCATGATGTTTATGAGTTTGGCTGTCGAGGAAAAATTCGCGTTTCGCTTTGAAACCCAAGCTCCGTTCGAAACCGTCGGAGAAGTTTGTGAGTATATAGAAAGCAGGCTTAAATAGCTTAAGCCTGCTTCTAAAACTCTCTTCGGGGAAAATTTACTTTTCCTGAAGCAACGCCTCAAGAGGTCCCACAAGGGCCTCTTTATTTGTAAATTGAATACCGTGCATACCCACCGCCTGAGCACCTTTAATATTATTAAGGTTGTCATCGATGAACACAGACTCGGAGGGCACCAAATTATAACGGCTTAAAAGAATGTTATAGATACCCGGCTTGGGTTTAATCACTTTTTCCTCTCCGGAAATCACCATGGCGTCCAACAAATCAAAAACCGGAAAGACATGGCGTACCAGTTTGAATTTATCGGCATTCCAGTTGGAAAGACCATAGATTTTATATCCCCTCTCCTTTAATTCCTTGACATACTCGTACATACCGGGAATGGGCTCTTGGGACACCATCTGGTACCAACCTTCGTTATACATGGCAATTTCTTTGGCCCACTCAGGATATTTTGCCGAAAGTTCTTCTACACCTTGCTCAAAACTCTTATTCTCATCCAACTCACCATTCCACTCCATCGTGCAGATGTTAGCCAAAAACCAATTGACCTTCTCAACATCGCCAAAATAAGCATCATACAAATAGTGGGGATTCCAATCGACAAACACACCCCCGAAATCAAAAACAATATTCTTTATCATTTTTCAAAATTTTTAAGTATTTCTTTCAAATCTGCTTTCAATCCTATAATTTGCTGAGTTCCTGACAGCCCTCCGTTGAAATGGAAGACCAATGAAATATTCAGGCGAACTCCTTTGCAAAGATAAGGTTCATAAAACAATTCCAAGCGATCATAAGGCAAATATGTCGTATCGGCGCTTCCATCCATCCTGACACGATAGTAAGAATCGCCCTTAAAAAGCGTTCCGGCATACGCTTTTCCACTGGGATCAGCCTGATGATACAGCGGCATCAGGTTATTACCCACATACAGCGTATTGCGCACACCGACATTCCAATTTCGTATTTCGGTGTTCAACTCGACACCGGTAGGAATATAGAGCGTCTCATATTCTCTATTCCGTTGATAAGCCACATAAGCACCGATGTCGGCATATAGTTTTTGGAAAGGAACCAAAGATGACAAATCAAAAGCCAGATAAGGCCTCAATAAATGATTATCCGCCACATTAGAGACCAAATCACTACAAGCCAGATGGTCAAAAGAAAAAGCGTAACCCAATGACATCCAAGGGAAAAAGTCATATTGCGCAGCCGACCAGATTTGGAATCGCTCGCGGCTTTCCCCTTCTTTCATGCCGCACCAATTACAAATCATCTCAGCAAAGAATTTTTCACGCTCATAATAGAAGGACAGACCTTGACAATTTCGAGAAACGAAACGAGAGGAATCACTCACAAAAGCGCGGGTATAATCTCCCTCATAAAAAGTTTTGGGAAACACACCACCCAACGCCCTAAATCGAGAACCATCCGAAAATTTCTTATCCAGACGATAATAAGCCAAAACTTTATCCAAGCGTCCGAAAGGCTTTTGGGAAGAGCCGAAATAGAAGGTCGCATCCACACCCAGCATAAAACGATGGGTCATATCCGAGCTTGAGACAGATACCCCCACCATAGGCGTAAGTGCCTGACCGAATAAAGTCATGGATGGAGTAAATGGGACAGAAGGTCCGTCGTTTTCACGGTTATCAAAATAGGTATTTGACGTCAACTCATAATCAAAAGCCACTTTTGGCTTTTCTTGCGCCCATAAATCCATGCTGACCACCGACAGAATAACTGCCAGAAGTAATAATTTTTTCACCAAGTTGTTTTGTTATTAGATTGCTGAAGACAAAGTTATAAAATCTTGTCGTAATATTTTTGCTTTTCATAATTTATTTTATACATTTGCATTATCCTAACCATTGTAATAATAACTTCCTCCATCTAAAGGAGGACACTTCTAACTAATCATAAAAAGCTCCGCAGTGATGTGGGGCTTTTTGTATTGCATTATTTCAAAATTATGCTTACCTTTGCCGTGCTTTTGCGAAAAGCAAAGTCTGGAATTGAGATATGGTGTAATGGTAGCACTACAGATTTTGGTTCTGTCTGTCTAGGTTCGAATCCTGGTATCTCAACAAAAAACCGCTGTGACGCGCATTATAATAAGGCGTCGAGCGGTCTTTTTATTATAAAGGCATTAGAATTTTTACTGTAAAGATGTTAGAAGTATGGATGTAAAATTATGGATGGCAATTCCTTTTGCCCTAATGTTAGCTATCATTGCGGCCGCCCCGCTGGCTTTCCCTCATTTTTGGGAAAAGAATAAAAACAAACTCATCGTTGTTTTAGCCCTATCTATCCCAACGGCCATTTTTCTCAGCATTGTAGGATTTGGGGAAAATCTGATTCATCAGATGTTATTTGAGTATTTCCCCTTCATCACCTTGCTTTTGGCTTTATTTGTCGTAACAGGTGGCATACAGATTAAGGGAAATGTAGTCGCGACAACAGAGACCAACGCCATCATCTTGACACTCGGTTTCATTTTGGCGTCCCTTATGGGCACTACCGGAGCGTCCATGCTACTGATTCGCCCCCTTTTGGACATCAACCGCCAAAGAGTCTATCGAACCCACACCGTACTGTTTTTCATTGCCATGGTTGCCAACTGCGGTGGTATTCTCACCCCCCTGGGCGACCCCCCTCTCTTTTTGCTGTATCTCCGCGGCGCACCGTTTACCTGGTTCAGCACACTGTTCACACAATGGATTTTCGTGGGCGTACTCCTGCTGATTGCCTATGTCATCATGGATAAAATTTACTTCAAAAAAGAGAGTATTTCGGCCAAGCGCAGAGACATGAAGGACCAATCCCCTATTCGTATCAAGGGAAAAATCAACTTCATCTATCTGGGAGTCATTATTTTATCCGTAATGTTCATCAATCCCAGCTACATTCCGGCCATGGAAGATGGTCCCATCATCATCAAATTCCTGCGTGAATATATCCTGATTGCGATGGTAATTCTTTCCTTGGCGACCACCAAGAAAGTAGTGCGCAAGACCAATCATTTCACATGGGATGCCATCAATGAGGTTGCCATCATCTTTGTGGGTATTTTTGTCACCATGACTCCCGCCATGATGTACCTCAATCAGAATGCCGACTCCTTGAATTTTACAGAAGTTTATCAATACTACTATGCCACCGGCTTACTCAGTGCTTTTCTGGATAACTCACCTACTGCTATTGCCTTTTACGAATTGGCATCCGGCATGGATATGAGCAACATTCCCGCGGGAGAATTGACGGCTGGTATTCCCACTATCCTATTGAAAGCCATTTCATTAGCCGCCGTATTCTTTGGTTCATTGACCTATATCGGAAACGGCCCCAACTTCATGGTAAAATCCATCGCTGAAGAAGAAGGAGTCAAAATGCCGAGTTTCTTTGGATACATGGCAAAATTCTCCTTGGTTATATTACTCCCTATCTATATCATTGTACAACTCATCTTCATCGGCTTCTAAAAGCGGCATAATTTTTGCCAATAAGCAACGGAATTAATTTATAATTAGTAAAAATTAAACATTATGATGGGAATTATATTATCTGTATTGTTTGCACTCATAAGCCCAGAAGTGATGGGACAAAGCTATCAAGTAGTTTCTGATAAGACAGAGAATGGCATACGCTATGTCAGCGCTTCGCCCAGCGAAGAAGTTTGCGCGAAGAAAATCGACATTGAGATTTACACCAAAGACCGCACCATTAAATCCATCGTATTTACCAGAGGATGTGCGGGAAATGCCAAAGGAATTGGCGCCTTGGCTGAAGGAATGAAAGTAGAGGACGCCATCAAGCGCTTAAAAGGAATCAGCTGCGGAAAACGCCCCACCTCTTGTCCCGATCAGTTGGCAAGGGTCTTGGAAAGCTTAAAGTGGTAATAGCCCGAGAGAGAGCTATTTACGCAGGGATTTGAAAAAATCCTTCATCAGACAAGAGCATTCTTCTTCAAGGATGCTCTTTGTTATTTTGGTCTTGGGATGCAACAAAGAGGGCTGAAAGAGAGAATAACCGCGTTTAGGATCCTCTGCTCCATACACAATGCGTCCCACTTGTGCCCAATTCAATGCGGCTGCACACATTGGACAAGGCTCCACAGTAACATACAAGGTGCATTGCTGAAGGTATTTTCCTCCCAACTGCTCGGTAGCGCTGGTCAAAGCCAACATTTCAGCATGGGCCGTCGGATCATGCAACATTTCTGTCATATTATGACCGCGAGCACTAATCTGTCCTGCTGCCACCACAACCGCACCAATCGGTATCTCACCCATTTCTAAAGCCTCCTGGGCTTGCTCCAGAGCGGCACGCATGAATTTAATATCTTCTTCCATTTATGTCTGAATAAGATCAAGCAACAAAAAAGGCTGACAAAAACGAATTTAGCCAGCCTCTAATTGATGTAACGTAAAGTCTTAGAATCTGCTCTCTGAAGAAACAGTCAATTTCTTACGACCATGACGACGACGAGCAGCAAGTACACGACGGCCATTAGGAGTAGACATACGCTCACGGAATCCGTGTTTGTTACGACGCTTACGATTAGAGGGTTGGAATGTCCTTTTCATATCTTTTGATTTTTATTTCTAATTTGGGATTGCAAAGGTAGTCTTTTTTGATTGATTTACAAAATTTTTCTGTGGCAAATTACGCTCTTTTATAACGAAAATCCACTAATTTCGACTCCTTCTTGGGAAACAGACTTTTTAATCAAACCCTGAAGCACGTTTCCAGGCCCGAATTCTGTAAATTGCGTTGCTCCGTCTGCCAACATGGCCAATACACTTTGAGTCCAACGAACCGGATGGGTCAATTGCTCCAACAGCTGGGATTTTATCTTCTCCGGATCCGTCTCCGCTTGCGCTGACACATTTTGATAAATGGGGCAAATGGGCGCGTTGAAATTCGTGGAGGCAATCGCCTTGGCCAATTCTTCACGGGCAGGCTCCATCAACGGAGAATGGAAAGCACCGCCCACGGACAAAGGCAACGCACGTTTAGCACCCGCCTCTTTCATTTTTACACAAGCCTGTGCTACTGCTTCTTTTTCACCGGAAATCACCACCTGACCTTTGCAGTTGTAATTGGCAGCGACCACCACTCCATCTACGCTTTCACAGACCGATTCTACGACTGAATCATCCAAAGCAATCACCGCAGCCATCGTTCCGGGAACTTTCTCACAACATTTCTGCATGGCTTCGGCACGTACGCTCACAAGCTTCAAAGCATCCTCAAAACTCAAAACGCCGGCTACACAAAGGGCCGAAAATTCGCCCAAAGAATGTCCTGCAACCATATCCGGAGCCGGTGCATTCCCACAAAGCGCCAAAATTACAGAGTGAAGGAAAACCGCCGGCTGGGTTACACGGGTCGCTTTCAGCTCTTCATCAGAACCGTCAAACATTATATCTGTAATGCGAAAGCCCAAGATTTCATTGGCTTTCTCAAAATAGATACGGGCTTGCTCCACATTATCATACAAATCACGTCCCATACCCGGAAATTGGGCTCCCTGACCGGGAAATACATACGCTCTTGCCATATAAATTCTTTAATTAAATATCTTGTGAAGTAATTTCTTTTAATTCGTCACGATACGCTGACAGGATACGTGACTTGGAAATAAAGCCTAAATAATGGCCATTCCGGCTGATTACAGGCAATCTCCATGCCTCGGTTTTATCGAATTTCGCCATGACGCTATCCATTTTTTCATCCACATAGACATAATCCAAAGGATCTTCCATGAGGTTATAGACATGAAGAGTGTCATATTTATCCGTTTTCAGGATATAAGGACGAAGGGTATCCAAATCAATAATCCCCTGGAACACCCCTTTGGTATTCACGACCGGATAAACGGCCGCCGTACTGTTGCTGACGACGGAAACCATTTCTCCCAAGGTCATATCCAAATCCACACGAGGATATTTATCTCTCACCAAATCCTGCGTCTTGAGCAAAGTCAGCACCGCCTGGTCATTGTCATGGGTCAATAGCTCTCCTTTCTGGGCGATACGTTTGGTATAGATAGAGTATTTCTCGAAAATTCTCATACAACCAAAGGAAATGGCAGAAGTAAGAATCAGAGGAATAAACAGATTGTAGCCGCCCGATATTTCTGCGATAAGGAAGATGGCCGTCATAGGCGCCTGCATTACGCCCGCCATCAGACCCGCCATGCCCACCAGCACAAAATTGGCTTCCGGAACAAGTGCCGGACTGATATTATTGATGATGCGAGCCAAAATAAAGCCCGTCAGAGCCCCCACAAACAAAGTCGGACCAAATGTTCCACCCACACCGCCGCCGGCATTGGTAAAGGACATGGAGAAGACTTTAAGCAAGAGAACAAAGAGGAAAAACACGACCAATCCCCACGGAGAATGAAGCAGAAAATCCAAAGGCGTACGACCGTCAATAGTCGGAGATTCACCGGACAACAAGACGCGCAAGCCATCATAGCCTTCGCCAAACAAAGGAGGAAAGAGGTAAATCAGCACACCGATGGAAAGGGCAGAAATCGACCAACGGACCATGGGTTTTTGCAAACTCTTCACCTTATCTTCCAAGAAAAGCGTCATACGGGTGAAATAAATGGAGGCGGCAGCACAAACAATACCCAACAACACATAAAAAGGAAGATTTTTCATGACAAAAGGCGCCAGATTGGCCTTAAACATGGGGTCCATTCCCATAAACGCGTACGAAACCACCGCGGCAGACACGGTCGATAGCAACAAAGGAAGAATGGAAGACATGGAGATATTAAACAGCAAAATCTCCAAGGTAAACAAAACCCCCGCCAAAGGAGCCTTAAAGATACCTGCCACCGCGCCGGCAGCACCACAACCCAACAAAATTGTCATATTGCGGTAAGAAAGGCCTGCTTTCCGTGCGATATTGGAACCGATGGCTGCTCCCGTATAGACAATGGGCGCCTCGGCTCCCACAGAACCACCGAAACCGATGGTAACAGCACTGGAAAACAAGGATGTCCAGGTGTTGTGCAGTTTGATACGAGACTCACTGCGGGATATAGCCAGCAATACTTTTGTCACCCCGTGTCCGATATTGTCCTTTACGACATAACGCACGAACAGATAAGTCAGAAGCATACCGACTCCCGGATAAATCAAATACAGAAGGTTGCTCCAACTGTCTTTTTCAATCCAAGAGGTCAATCCTGACTGAATCAGGTGGATAAAGGAATGAAGAAGAACAGAGGCCAGACCACACAAAACGCCCACAACAACAGAAAGAACCAAGATTTTCCGTTGGTCGTTCCAGGAGTAAAAGTCCAAATTCAACTTCATTTTCATAAGAAAAAGGAATACTATAAAAAAGGACGGAAACCCGTCCTATATCTTATTCGTCATCAGAGATGTCATCTGCGCCACCGTATTGGGAGATATTGTCATCGGGCAAAGTGCTGTCGGAAGCATCATCATCTCCATCATCATCACTTTCATCCAACCATTTGTCAACATCCTCCAAATCATCGACTTTCATCTGTACCTTCACAAGATAAATAGCTGAAGGGATTTCAACGGTAACGGTATAAATGGCGGTACCGTCCGGTTTTTCAATCTTTTGTACGTCAGGCAAGTAATCAATCAAGCCTTTCGGATACTTCTCCTCAAATGCTGCCGCGAGTTCTTCTGACATGTTTTCATAGCTTACGACAGCTCTTTTCTTCTGTTCACCCATTTTTTTATATCTTTAACGTTTGCGGATGCAATTATAGGACATTTTTAGGATATGAAAAAATTTTTTCGACATTATTTTATTTTTTTCCACAAGTAGCTTACCAGAGCATTCGGAAAAAGATGGATTAAAGCGGGTACAAGATAGTTTAAAAGGCCTGGGCGAACGATTTTTCTCTTTCTGAAAAGACCCGTCAATGCCCTTTTCACGAGCCATTGCGGCGAATTGATAACCCCTGTCCGCAAGCCCCATTTCATCCAAAATTCCTTGATATTATACAAAGGAGTCGCTACGGCTGCCGGACAAACTACCGTAACCCCCACGCCATAGGGACGCATTTCAAAATAGTAGGAACTGCTGAAACTTTTCAAATAGGCCTTGGTGGCGGAATATAGGGTAAGACCGGGCACCGGCAAAGAGGCGGTCATGGAAGATACATTCAAGATATAGCCATAACCACGTGCTTTCATCTGCTCTCCAAAGAGAAGACAAGCGTGGGTAATGCTGTCGATATGAAGTTTCAATATCGCATTTATACGTTTGTTATCCCTCTGATAATCAAGCTCTTTGAAAAAGAACATCCCGGCATTGTTAATCAAGATATCCACTTGCAGTTGCAAGGATTGGCAATAGTCAAACAATGCTTGCGGGGCATGAACATCCGTCAAATCACAATAATAAGAATACAGCTGCACACCATAGCGGGCGCTTAATTGAGACTCACAAGACGATAAAAGTTCTTTTTGATTGCTCACCAACAAGACATCACAACCACAGCCGGCAAGTTGTTCAGCATACACCTTACCCATGCCGCTGCTGCCCCCGGTAATCAAAGCCAAGGGAGCACTCCCCTTACGGGCATATAAGCGACGGACGCCTTTCTGTATCGAACGGGTCATACATTCTTTTCGGCCTGTGCGATCTCTTTTTGGAGTTTCTTGGGAAGATTCTCAACACAGTGATGACACTTCATTTCCAAAGTGTACATACGTCCAATGCAATAATTGGAATGTTTGCAGCCGCTACACTCAATCTCTCCGGAACGAAGTTTGTTCACAAAATCGGTATCATGCACCAAGGCGCGTGCCACTTGCAAGCCCTGGAAACCGGCATCAAGCACCTCTTCCATCTTGCTTTTGGAAATCAAGCCGCCCACATAGATAAGGGGCATGGAAACAGCTTGACGGAACAATTTGGCTTCTTCGAGGAAATAGCCCTGGCTGAAAGGAACGGTAGGAACCATCAAGCGTCCGACCAAGGCAAGCGCAGCCTTGAGCCACCAGAAACTCTTTATATCCATATAATGAGCCATGGTCTTCAAAGGCATGGCGCCACGCATCACTTCCATCGGAGCCTTGCTGACAAAACCGGCGCTCAAAACAAGGGCATGAACGCCCAATCTTTCCAATTCCTTGGCTACCTCAAGACACTCCGGAGTCTGCATACCTCGCTTGAATCCGTCATGCATATTCATCTTGACAATCACTCCCATATCGTCCCCTGCGGCTGCCATCACCTCCTTCATCACCAGACGCATAAAACGCATACGGTTGTCCAAACTACCACCAAACTCATCACGACGATGATTGGTGTAAGGAGAAAGGAACTGGCTGATCAGATAACCATGGCCGGCATGAATTTCCACACAATCAAATCCGGCTTCACGAGACAAATTAACGGCCTTGCCAAAGTCTTTTACCAAGGAATAAATCTCATCCTTTTTAAGACCTCTTACGAAAGTCGGAGAATAAAGATTAAATCCGCTGGAAGCACCTACAGGCATACATCCACAGGTAGAGCGGTGGGTCATATTGCCACAATGGCCGAGCTGAATGGAAGCCTTGGCCCCTTCGGCATGAATCGCATCGGTAAGTTTCTTTAATTCCGGTACAATCTCCTCTCGCATCCACAACTGGCCATTAAAGGATAGGCCGGAGCGATTGACAGCCGCATAAGCGATGGTCGTCATTCCCACACCGCCACGGGCAACCGCCGTGTGATAATTGAATAAATCTTGTGAGGGAGAGTTGTTATAGGCCATGTTTTCAAATGCCGCAGAACGAATGACGCGATTGCGGAGAGTGACCGGACCTATCTTGCACTCGGTAAAGATTTTTGATTCCATTAGTATATAAAAGGTATAATACGTTTTACTTTTTTGGTATCCAACTGTGTGGGAAATTCCTGTTTGTAACGCTCATAAATTCGGGCTGCGCGGGGAGCCAGATTGGCAAAAGTCCAAATAGCAAATACTGCACCGGAAAAAGACCAAGTCAAAATGGCAAATCCCACCCACTCGACAAACTCGCCGAAATAATTGGCAGATGTCACATAGCGGAAAAACCCTTTTGTGGGAAGATAATGACGGGTATCCCCTTCCTTTCTCAAATTGCGAATGACGCTGTCTGAATGAATATTGATCAACATACCTCCCAGAAAAACAATCACACCGATAATAAAGCGGGGATCAGTTAACCACGAGAGTCCGGCACCATAATACTCGCCAGGAGATTCAAAAAAGAGCCATCCTCCTTGCATAAAAGCGTTTAAGGTATTGAACAAAAAGGCCATCAGCATAATGGAAAGCGGCATTTTGCCTTTACCTCTTATCAAGAAAGGGAAAATGAATGAGCGCTGGAAATAATGAAGCTGAAACAAAATCAACATCACCAGACGGATCGCATCTGCGCGCCTGTCTGACATCGCCCAAAGCAGCAGCATCACAATAAAGACAGGTGCCTCCATCAGCACCCAACCCAATTTGTTGTTGATGGCAGGCCCCCATTTTTTATTGTAAAATTTGCCATACCCTGCATCCACAAAAAAGAGGGCAACAAAGACAAAGACCGCGATAACGGTCATTGTCAATAGAAAAATATTATAGGCTGACATACACATTGAAAATCAGCAAACTACATTCTGGAAGGAAGTTCAATACCCAAAATATCCATCGCTTTAACCAATACGGAAGCCACAATTGAGATGAGCTCCAGACGGAAACGAAGAATATCCTGATTTTCTTCTTTCAAGATAGGTGTATCGTGATAATACTGATTGAACTCTTTGGAAAGTTCATAGGCATAGTTGGCAATCAAAGCCGGAGAGAAAGATTTACCGGCTTCGGCCACTTTGGCAGGATAACTTTCAAGCATCTTAATCAGACGTATCTCTTTGGCAGACAAGGATATTGCATCCTTAATATCGGCCACGGAAGGCTCGTAAGACAGACTGGCTGCCTTGCGGAGTATTGACTGGATACGCGCGTGAGTATATTGAATGAAAGGACCTGTATTTCCGTTAAAGTCAATGGATTCTTTCGGATCAAAGAGCATGGTTTTGCGAGGATCCACCTTCAAGATAAAGTATTTCATCGCACCAAGGCTCAAAATACGGAACAAATGGTCCTGCTCCTCCTCACTCATACCCTCCAATTTACCGAGCTCCAAAGAGGTTTCTTTGGCGGTATTATACATATTCTCCATCAAATCATCGGCATCCACAACGGTTCCTTCACGAGACTTCATTTTGCCCTCGGGAAGCTCTACCATGCCATAGGAAAGGTGATAGATATGGTCAGCCCAATCGAAACCCAACTTACCCAAAATCAACTTCAAGACCTGGAAGTGGTAGTTCTGCTCGTTACCGACCACATAGATGTGCTCATCAAGCTTGTACTCATCAAAACGTTGGTGGGCTGTACCCAAATCCTGCGTCATATACACGGAGGTTCCGTCGCCACGCAACAACAATTTGCGGTCTAATCCATCGGCGCTCAAATCGCACCAAACAGAACCATCGGCTTCACGCTCAAAGATTCCCATATCCAAGCCTTTCTGAACCAATGCTTTACCCAAAAGATAAGTCTGTGATTCATAGTAGGTTTTATCAAAGGAAATACCCAGATTTTTATAGGTCTGCTCAAAGCCCTCATAGACCCAACCGTTCATCATTTCCCACAAGGCTCTAACCTCGGGATCAGACTGCTCCCATCCACGAAGCATCTCTTGCGCTTCTTTCAAGGAAGGAGCTTGTTTTTTCGCCTCATCTTCGCTCATACCCTCTGCCATCAATTGCTTGACTTCCTGGGTATAAAGATTGTTGAAAGCCACATAATAATCTCCTACCAGATGGTCTCCTTTGCGTCCACCAGAGGCAGGCGTCTCTCCCTGACCCAATTTCTTCCAGGCAAGCATGGATTTGCAGATATGAATACCGCGGTCATTGACAAGATTCACACGCATGACATCATGCCCGTTTTCCTCCAAAAGACGAGACACGGACCAACCCAAAAGGTTGTTACGAATATGTCCCAAATGCAAAGGTTTATTGGTATTGGGAGAAGAAAACTCTATCATCACGTGGCGTCCGCTGGCTTTGTGACGACCAAACTGGGGGGCAGAAGCAATCTGCGAAAGGGTCTTGTTCCAATATACAGCAGAAAAACTGATATTCAGAAAACCTTTTACCACATTGTAATTCTGAATCTCGGGACAATTTGCGAGCAGATACTCACCGATTGCCTTTCCGGTAACATCCGGAGAAGATTTCGAGATTTTCAACAAGGGAAAAACGACAAGGGTGTAATCACCTTCAAATTCTTTGCGAGTGGATTGTACCTGCAAGAGAGAGTCTTCAATCTGTACACCATATAAAGTATCTACAGCCGTCTTGGCTGCAGATTGAATAAATGCTTCGGGAGACTGTATCATCCAAGATAACTTTTAAGGAGTTTGCAACGACTGCTTACTTTCAAACGACGGATGGCTTTTTCTTTAATCTGGCGCACGCGCTCACGGGTCAAATTAAATTTCTCACCAATTTCTTCCAGTGTCATTTCCTGGCAACCGATACCAAAGAAATATTTTATAATGTCTCTTTCGCGAGGAGTCAAAGTGGACAAAGCACGTTCAATCTCTTTATTCAACGACTCGCTGACAAGACCTTTACTTGCCGCGGGAGACTCTTCATTTTCAAGGACATCCAACAAATTGTTATCCTCGCCTTCCACAAAGGGGGCATCCAAAGAAACGTGACGACCGGAAACGCGGATGGTGTCAGCAATTTTATCTTTGGGAACGCCCAAAATATCAGCCAACTCATCGCTCGTCGGGAGACGACCAAATTCCTGCTCAAATTTACCTTGAGCTTTGTTGATTTTATTGAGAGAACCCACCTGGTTCAAGGGCAAACGTACAATACGGCTCTGCTCTGCCAAAGCCTGCAAAATGGATTGGCGAATCCACCATACAGCATAGGAAATAAACTTAAAACCACGGGTTTCATCAAATTTCTGAGCCGCCTTGATCAATCCCAAGTTTCCTTCGTTGATAAGGTCGGGCAGACTCAAACCTTGATTCTGATATTGTTTTGCTACAGACACCACGAAACGCAAATTGGCACGCGTGAGTTTTTCGAGGGCTCTTTTGTCTCCTTGACGGATTTTCTGGGCGAGCTCCACCTCTTCATCAACAGAAATAAGTTCTTCTCTACCAATCTCTTGAAGATATTTATCTAAAGATGCGCTTTCGCGATTGGTAATGGATTTTGTAATTTTTAGTTGTCTCATATATAATATAAAAAAATACTCCGCCAAAACCTATCTCGTTTCGGCGGAGCATTTTCTGTCCCGGTCAATGGTTAGATACCAAATCCGAAATATGAGACTCTTCCATTCGGGGTTACACCCTCAAGAAGAACGGTTCTTTTTGCTTTCTTCGTTATATCAATCACCTCCCGAGGATTGCTGACCGGTTGGTTATTGACATAAGTAATGATGAAGCCCTCAGGTACGCCCTGCTGTGACATTTTACCGTCACCCAGCGAAACCACCTCGACACCGGATTTCAGATTATAGTTATCCAATTTTTCTTTAGAGGCCTCTCTGATTTTTGCGCCATAATACGCAACAGAGCCATCCTCTTCCACGGTACCATTCTCTTGCACTGTGCCCTTGAATACCACTTTCAGTTCTTTTTCCTTGCCCTTACGAACAATGGTCAAGACTGCTTGGTCGCCCGGATGATAACGAGTAATCATCTCTTGCACACTTGCGCCATCGCTTACAGGATTGCCATCGATGGAAATAAGCACATCGCCTGTTTTCAATCCGGCATCATCCGCAGCGCTACCCTTCGCAACTTCTGCTATGTATACTCCGTTTGGAGAAGAAAGTTTCAATTCCTTCGCCATTTTATCATCAATATTTTGCATACTGATACCCAACAATGCTCTGCGCACGGAACCGAAGTCAATCAAATCGCCGATAATTCTCTTGACGATATTAACAGGAACCGCAAAAGAATAACCCGCATAAGAGCCTGTCTGTGAAACAATTGCCGTATTGATTCCGACCAATTTTCCGCTTTTGTCCACCAAGGCACCACCGCTGTTTCCGGGATTGACAGCCGCATCGGTCTGAATAAAGGATTCAATCTTGAAACCACCACCTTGATTGGGCATGGAGCGACCTTTTGCACTGACAATACCGGCCGTAATGGTCTGACGCAAATCGTAGGGGCTTCCGATAGCCAACACCCACTCGCCCAAACGCAAGGCATCGCTGTCTCCCATCTCAATCACGGGCAGATTGTCTGCCTCAATTTTAATCAAAGCCACATCGGTAGCAGGGTCGGTACCCAAAAGAGTCGCCTCGTAGGTCTTATTATTATTTAAGGTCACTTCGATTTTATTGGCACCGGCAATGACGTGATTGTTGGTTACGATATAACCATCCTTGCGAATAATAACACCGGAACCACTTCCCACACTTTCTCGCGGCTGGGCAGATCCAAAACCAAAGAAGAATTCCAACATGGAATTAGGGGTGTAGTTGTTTTGAACCGCCGTAACTTTTACATACACGACGGCATCCACACAAGCCTCTGCCGCGTAAGTAAAATCCGGATAATTATCAGCTGAAAGATTTACCGTACGATACACGGGAGCAGAGGGAGAATCAACGGCGGAACCTACTTTTTCCACCACGGCAGGAATCTCTCCATTTACAACAAAATAGGCTCCTGCGGCTCCTGCCAACAAAGACAGGACAAAAACAGAAAGAACCAAAGCTATTTTCTTCATATACAATTGATTTTATTTCAAATTAAACAAACCCTGCGGTATTTCTCAAATAATGTGCCAGAGCCTATCAAAAAGAACAAACTAACGCAAACGATGGCTCAAGTAATGGGGACGAACACGGAAATAGTAATACACGGCTCCGCACGCATTCACGGCTACAGCCACCCAGAATGCGGTATCATAGCCGAAATACTCGGCGAAGAAACCGCCGCACAGCACGCCAATCCCCAGACCGGCATCCCAGGCTGTAAGAATGGATGAATTGGCGGTTCCGCGCTGATTGTGCTCTGCCAAATTGACAAACATATTTTGAAAAGCCGGATACATGTGACCATTGCCAAGCCCGAGAATAAAGGCAGAACTATATAGGCCGAAAGAGTTGGGCACGGCGGCAAAAATCACATAGGCCAGCAGAGCAAAGACGCAACCGAGTGTGGCATTAGAAAGAATCCGTCCTTTTGCCAAAGCCTTGGCGCCTCCCAATCGCGAGACAATCAAACCGACGGCAAACAAGCTGAAAAAGAAGCCGACCCCCTCTTCGAGCTGAAGCACTTCTTCAACATAAATCGCCACATAAGTAGAAACCACCCCATAACTGAATGAAAAACAACACATGGCAAGGGCAGCCGGCAATGCCGCTTTCAAAAAAAAGTTATTCAGAGAGAGGGAGCGCGTTTTGACATACTCGAGACGCGCCGGCATACGGATGGTGGCAGAAGTAAGCAGTCCCGCTAACGCAAAAAGCAATGAAATGGTAAACAGCAAGTTGAAATCTTGGTGAAACCATCGCAAGAGGTAGATTGCGAATACCGGCCCTAACACCATGGCTAAATTGTTGCTAATCCCATAATAACCAATACCTTCTGTGCGGCGGGATGCAGGAAGCACATCGACAGCGACGGTCGTGGCGGTAACGGTTGCCGCACCAAAGGGAGCGCCGTGCAGGGTTCGGAAAATGGCAAACAAAGTAAGGGACGCTGACGCGATATAGCCGATAAACAGCGCGGCAAACAGGAAATTACAACAGAGAAGAACCATTTTTCGGGAAAAACGGTCACAAAGAAAGCCGCTGACTGGACGTATCATCAAAGCAACCACCGCATAACCGGCCAAGACCAGTCCAATGGTGTCTTTTGACGCTCCGTAAGTCTCGCTCAAATAAAGTGGAAGAAGGGGGACGATAAGAGAAAAAGAGGTGTGAATCAGGAAATTTACAACCCAAATCTTGAGATAATTGCTATTCCACAATTTTTCCATTTGGAGCCAGCTATGGGACTCGAACCCACGACCTTCGCGTTACGAATGCGATGCTCTACCGACTGAGCTAAACTGGCTTTCTGAAACGCTCTGTACGCTCTCCGCGACAAAGGACTGCAAATATAGATAAAATTTGCGATATTTGCACAGAAATAAAAAAGAAAATGACTTTCTACGATCTCATTATCATAGGAGGGGGCGCCTCCGGACTTATGGCTGGATATGCTGCGGCCAAAGAAGGGCTTTCTGTCTGCATATTAGAAAAGATGCCCAGGCCCGCACGTAAGGTCATGCTCACCGGAAAAGGGCGCTGCAACTTCACCAATGCCCGAAAATGGGAAGATTTCCAGCACCACATTCATCCTAAATCCAAATTTTTCCGCCCGGCTTTCTATCAGTTTCCGCCGGAAAAACTGATGGATTTGTTTGCTCGTCATGGCCTGGAAAGCGTCGTAGAAAGAGGACAACGGGTGTTTCCCCTCTCGCATCAAGCGGCCGATGTCGTGGATACACTTGAAAAGATGTGCCGGAATGCCGGAGCACAACTCCTTTGTCACAAAGAGGTAAAGGGAATCGTACGCTCCGAGCAGGAAGATTTCATATTGGGTTGCCACGATGGAAGTTCCTATAAGTGCAAGCAACTGATGATTGCTACGGGGGGATTGTCTTATCCAAGCAGTGGATCCAGCGGAGACGGCTATGAATTTGTCCAAAAATGGGGACATCGTATTCAGCCCACCTTCCCCTCTCTGACGGCATTGGTTCCTGTAAATTACAAACAAGGCAACAGCAAAGGGCATATAGATCGCAGCACGCCCCTTTCCGAAATGGGAGGAAAATTGTGCGGAATATCCTTGAAAAACATCGCTCTATCCCTCTATATTGATGGTTCGCTGGCAGAATCGGATATGGGCGATTTGGACTTTACGGATGGAGGTATAGAAGGTCCCTTGGGCTTTCGTGTCAGCCGCAAAGCAGTCAAAGCCTTGATAAACGGCTCAAAAGTCGTTTTGGAAATCGATTTGAAACCGGGAGTGGAAGAGGATAAATTGGCACAAAAAGCAGCAGATATCCACAAAATGCTCCCCGCTCATATCGCAAAAGCTTTTGAAGCAAGCAGTCACAAAGAAAATGGTAGTCTGGCCCAACGCCTCAAACATTGGCGCTTCCCCATTGCGGGATATGTCGGTTATGAAAGGTCGGTGGTAACTGCAGGTGGAGTATCGCTTGACGAAATCAACCCTAAAACCTTTGAATCCAAGCAAGTAAAAGGCCTCTACATTATTGGAGAGCTCTTGGATTTGGATGCTGACACCGGCGGATACAATCTACATATTGCCTTTGCAAGCGGCTGGGTGGCCGGTCATAGTGCGGCGACTAATCTTCCGCAAGAATAAATAGCGGCGAAGGGCTGCGGCGAGGCAAGGTTCGCAATTGGGTATTCGTCCCGACAATGGCTTCCCGACAGCAATCAAAGGCCAATTGAGGCGTATTGTTGTTTTCACTTAAATGACAGAGAAAAACCTGCTTGAGTCCGGGATGCACATAACGACGAATGGCAGAAGCCGCCTCATCATTGGATAAGTGACCGCCTCCTTGACAAATACGCATTTTCAAATCATAGGTATAAGGTCCGGCCATCAACATCTGCATATCGTAGTTGGACTCCATAATCACATAATCGGCTTGACGGGCATATTCCACCGCCTCATCGGTGATTTTTCCTACGTCTGTCATCAGCACCACATTACCATAGGGAGTTGAAATACTATATCCCAACGTCTCGGTCGCATCGTGAGGCACCACAAAATGACGCACCCAGTAAGGCCCGACCTGATTGTCCTGCCCCTGTGCAAGCACCACGCGGCAAGAAGCGATGGTATCACGGGTAAAAGTGTGGGTAGAAAGTGCCTGATGCAAGACGGAACTGGCATATACAGGCTTGGTCAGCCGCTTACAGAAAGAGCCCAAATGGCGAATATGATCCAAATGGTCGTGGGTAACCAACACCGCACTGAAACAGGAATAATCCATATTATCCTCAGCCAGGTATTTTTTCAGGCGACGCAAACTGATTCCGGCATCAATCAAGACTCCGTCTTTTCCGTCTCCTATATAATAACAGTTGCCACAACTGCCACTTGAAAAACTTCTAAACAATAACATCAGTTTTCTTCCTCACAATATTTTTTAATAACCCCATAGGCATCCGCAATGCCCAACTCTCCGGCACGGGACATATCAATACATCCTTTCTCCTTGTCTTTCAAATAGATAAGAACAAGTCCTCTGTTAAAATAGGCATCTGACATATAGGGATAGAGGGAAATCGCATGGGAATAATCCTCAATGGCCTTGACATGCTCTCCATTCAGACAATGCAGATTTCCTCTATTAAAATAGACATAAGGTATATTTCCGAGTATCTTGATGGAGGCATCCAAATCGTGAATAGCCTCGGAATAATCATAACGACGGGTCACTTGGTCGCGTACACGGGCGCGCGTCTGCCCACTGTCATCCATAGAAAGCACTTGTACATTGTCTTCAATGGAAGAAATGAAATCAATCACCTCCGCACGCAACACAGCGCGATTCAAAAGGTAAAAGGCTTTATGATAAAAAGGAGCGTCCTCATCAGCTCCAAGAGCCTTTTCAATATGGGTAAGCGCCTGATTATAATGCTTTTGCCCGCATTCATACATAGACTGAACAAAATCATCTTTCATCGAAGTACTCCCCTCCCAGTCCGTCTCGTCTTTCACCGCAATCTCTACCGGGACCGGCCAGGATTCACAAAAGCGTTCAATGGCGGGGTGTTCGTAACGACCCGACAACGCATAATGAACGGAATCTTTTTGAGGCGCCAAGGTAAAACGATACAAAGGACGCAACTGCACATCGACATCACGATGCTGCAACAATTCATCATTGAAATCTTTTTTGGCAAAATCCGCATCCAAAGCCAACAGAGTGCTATATTTCTGCGTCGTATCGGCCATAGAAATCGAGGCGTCTGCACTTTTTTGACCATACTCCTTGATTTTGCGGCGGGCGGTGTCATAATCGCGTTTAGAACCTTTTTTGTCACCCAATTGATTTTTCACAAGAGATCGATTCATATAGGCTTTGGCAAAATCAGGATAGAGTCGAATGGCCTCGTCATAATCCTCCAAAGCATCTTGGTAACGCTGCATTTCTATAAAGACGGAAGCGCGATTGAAATGCGCCAGCACATTGTCCGGATTGATATCCAAGACGCGGTCAAAATCCTCCAAAGCACTTTCATAGCGTCCCACCTGGACATAAACCAAAGCACGGTTGTATAAGGTTAAGGAGTTGCCGGGCTCGTCTGCCAGCACTCGATTGAAGTCTTCGACTGCACGGTTATAATCTTTCAACTCATAATAAAGGAGCGCGCGCGTAAAGTAGGCAAAGGTATTGGCTGCATCCAGAGAAATAGCCTGTGTAATATCCTCCACCGCTTTTTCATAACTTTTTTGTTCTGCCAGCAAACGACCGCGACGAAGATATCCCTCCGGGTCAAAAGGATCCAGACGTATGGCTTGATTATAGTCGCTCATTGCCTGCAAACTGTCTTTCAAAAAGAGTTTGGAAGCACCTCTGTTCAAATAGGCGGAAGGGTCTTTGGGCTCCCTCCTAATATAATAGTTGAAATCATCTACCGCCTTTTCAAATTGACGAGAAAGAAAATAGGTCACACCGCGACTGTAATACAAACCCACAAATCCGGGACGCAGGGAAAGCGCTTTCTCCAAATCTTTCAACGCGCCTTCATAATCTCCGGTCCGGCTCTCTGTTATCGCACGATAATGATAACCGGAAGTAAAAATTGGATTCAGACGCACGGAACGGTCGAAATCACTTTTGGCTCCGCGCAAATCGCCCAAATTATATTTGGCTATGCCCCTGAAAAAGAAATTGTGATAATTGGCGGTATCGAGTCGGGAAAGGATATTAAAATTTTCAATCGCCAGGGCATATTTACCTTCCGACAACGCGTGGCGACCTCGTGACATAAAGACATCCGTGTCGTATTGGGCAGACAGAGACATCGGAAAAGACACGAGAAACAGCAGAACGCCGAGCGTATATTTGAAAATTTTATTCAAATTCTTTCGCCAAATAGTCAAAAATCATACAAAATTTTATAATTTCGCGGCACAAAGATAAGAAATTCTTGCCGACCGACGATGAATTTAAAAAAATCACAGATAATTATCCCTTTCAGCTTATTGTTGAGCCTGATTTTAGCCTTGCGACCGATGGAGGCAAGCGCCAACATTCCGGCTTTTGAAAAATCAGCGGAAAACATTGTATATACCTCCCGTCTCTACAACGACATCGCTTATTTATGCGACAGCATCTGTGACGGACGAGCCAGCGGAAGTTTGGGAGGCATCATGGTTTCCCATTGGGCCAAACAAAACTTTGAAAAGTGGAAACTTACGCCCATCGGAGAGAATTATTATCAATGTTGTCGCAGCACTGACAGCACCTTGATTCACAATGTCTGTGCGGTGCTCTCCTCCAACCGAAATCCCCAGAAAAAATGCCAATATATCGTTGTCTGCGCCCACATGGACGGAATCGGCCGCATCAATGACCAACTCTATCCCGGTGCTGACAGCAATGCATCCGGCTGCGTGGCAACCATCAATCTGGCGAAAATGTTTTCGGGTATTAAAATGCTGGGAGTCGGCCCTACGCAACGCCTCATGTTCGTTTTGTTTGACGGAAAAGAAAAAGGAAGCCGCGGCGCAGAAGAATGGGTAAGACGTCTGAAAGCCGGCGAATTGCTCGACCCTGTAAGTGGCGCTCCCATTCAAGAAAAAGACATCAAGATGCTGGTCAATATCGACCAGATTGGGGCTACCTACTCCCCTGTTCATAAAGATAAAAAGGAATATTTGATGATGCTGGGTAACGAACGTCTGCCTCAATCTATGCAGTCGGTTGCCAAAAAAATCGCAAGGGAAGAAAGTTGTCATCTGGATTTGACTTATGACTACTACGGAAGTAGCAATTTCACTCGGATTTTCTACCGCTTGGCAGACCGCGAATTTCTGTCCTCCTGCTCCTTCCCCATGGTTTTTTTCACCTCCGGCATCACATTTCACAATAACAAGCCCAGCGATACCGCCGAAAGTCTGGATTACGAAGTCTATCGCAAACGCATACTCTTTATTTTCCACTGGCTCTGCCGCTTTGCTTACTAATTTATTATTCTATGAAAGAATTCTTCAAACTTCTTCAACGTCTTGTCAAGCCCTATTTCGGTTATCTCTTTGGTTCTGTGGGGCTTAACATATTCTCCGCCGTGTTCAACATTTTCTCGTTCGCCCTGCTCATCCCCATTTTGCAGATGATTTTCGGCATTAACGAGATGAATTACAGCTTTATTCCTTGGGAGAGTGCAGAGGCAGACTTCAAAACGAAATTGACTGAAAATCTGTACTATTATGTAAGTGTGATGATTCAGAATAATGGCGCTTCGATGGCGTTGTTGCTCTTGGGCGGATTTTTGGGAGTGATGACCGCTTTGAAATGTGCCTGTTATTTCGGTTCATCGGCGATTATGATTCCCATGCGTACCGGCATTGTACGAGATTTACGCGTCCAAGTCTATAATAAACTGCTCAGCCTCCCCTTGGGCTTTTTCTCACAGGAAAGAAAAGGTGATATTGTCGCCCGTATGAGCGGTGATATCGGAGAGGTGGAAAATTCCATCACCAGCAGTCTGGACATGCTGATTAAAAATCCCATCCTGATTATTTTCTATTTCGGCACGCTGATTTTCATCAGTTGGGAAATGACGCTCTTCACCGTATTGGTCGTTCCTTTGATGGCCTGGGGCATGAGCGCATTAGGTAAAAACCTCAAAAGAGAGTCTTTGGAGGCCCAAATCAAATGGAGCGAAACCATGTCGCAATTGGACGAAACGTTGGGAGGTCTGCGTATCATCAAAGCCTTTATCGCCGAAAAGAAGATGAAAAATCGTTTTTCCAAAACGGTCAATGAGCAGAAAGACGCGGCTCAACGTGTGGCAATCCGTCAGGCTTCCGCCCACCCGGTCAGCGAATTTTTGGGTACCGTGATGATTATGCTTGTGCTTTGGTTCGGCGGTTCCTTGATTTTGAGCGACAATGCTCCGTTTGACGCGCCGACCTTCATTTTCTATATGGTGATTCTGTATAGCGTATTGCAGCCGTTAAAGGATTTCTCCCGTGCCACCTACAACATTCCGAAAGGTTTGGCCTCTATGGAGCGTGTTGATAAAATTCTTTTGGCCGAAAACAACATTGTGGAAAAAGAGGACGCTGTCAGCATTCAAGAATTCAAGGATAGCATTGAAATCAAAGGTCTATATTTCCGTTATCCCGATGGCAACAAGGACGTATTGAGCGATATCAACATCCGCGTCCCGAAAGGAAAGACTGTGGCGCTGGTGGGACAATCCGGCTCCGGAAAATCCACATTGGTTGATTTGATTCCTCGTTATTACGATTGTGACGCCGGCTCTATCTGCATCGACGGAATAAATCTGAAAGACCTGAAAATCAAGAGTCTGCGCGCCCTTATCGGCAATGTGAATCAGGAAGCCATCCTCTTTAACGACACCATTTTCAACAACATCGCTTTTGGAGTAGAAGGTGCCACCATGGAGCAAGTTGTAGAGGCAGCCAAAATTGCCAATGCACACGATTTCATCATGGAAAAGGAGGGCGGATATGAAAGTTATATCGGCGACAGAGGTTGTCGTCTTTCCGGCGGACAACGTCAGCGTATCAGTATTGCGAGAGCCATTTTGAAGAACCCGCCCATTTTGATTTTGGACGAAGCTACTTCCGCTTTGGACACGGAATCTGAACGTCTGGTGCAGGAAGCGTTGGACCGACTCACTTCATCACGCACCACCATTTCTGTGGCGCACCGCTTGAGCACGATTAAAAATGCGGATGAAATCTGTGTGCTTCACGAGGGAGTGATTGTAGAAAGAGGCAAACATGATGAATTGATTGCGCAGGACGGCTATTATAAGAAACTCATTGACATGCAGAGTCTCTAATGAAAAAGTTCGCGCTGCTTCTGCTTTTGTTGATTTTCCCTTTGTTGGATAGCCAAGCGGCATCCGGCTCGGGATGTGTGAGCGCAGAAGAATCCAAAAGATTGTGCGACAGTTTGAGCGTACGTTTGGAGCAGCGGGGAGGAGTAAAAATCAAGTGCGGACTGAAAAGCATTAAAAGAGTCCATAAAAAGAAAAATCAGATTGACCTGTATTTCAAAAAGGAGTTCGGAGATTATCCCTTCCGCGCACAGGATATAAATTGGCTACGCCGCGAATTAAAGCAATGGCTTCCATCCACTTACGCGAAATGTAAAATCCGTAACATCTATGTCGGAAAGTTAAAATTGGAAGAATTGGTCGTCTATGACCTACCCTCTGACGGGAAAGCCGCCAAATCGAGATTCAAAGTTAAAAAAGCCCCTTCCCCCCAGAATCCTTTGGTGTTTAGGGAGAGCGAACCTCGTTACAAATATGGTTTGGAGGGACGCCACATTGCACTTTGGAATAGCCACGGTCTTTACTTCAATGCCAAACATTATAGTTGGCTATGGCAGCGCGCTCCTTTATTCGGCACCTTGGAAGACCTGTTTACCAGCAGTTATGTTCTCCCCTACCTTGTTCCTATGCTCGAAAATGCAGGAGCGGTCGTGATGCTTCCCAGAGAAAGGGATTTATCAAATTACGAATACATTATTGATAATGACAGCAGCGCCACCTCACGGCCAAGCGCACGCCCTAAAATGGAGGGAAATTGGACGCTTTGCTCACAAGGATTTGCTGACACAAAAGAAACATACACCGGCACAGACAATCCTTTTAGCATGGGAACGGCCGTAAGCATCAAAAGTAGCAAAAAGGCCAACGCATCCATTACCTGGGAAAGCCCTCGTTGCCAAAAAGGAAGATACGCCATCTATATTTCTTATGCCTCGCTTCCTGAAAGCTGCCGTCAAGTACATTATGTCGTACATCATCGAGGGGGAAGCAGTCATTTTCGTATTAATCAGAAAATGGGCGGCGGCACTTGGATTTACCTGGGAGATTTTGATTGGGATGAGCATTGCCGTGTCGTGCTGGACAATGGTTGTAAAGAAAAAGGTATCATCACGGCCGATGCGGTAAAAATCGGCGGTGGAATGGGCAATATAGAAAGGGAGCGGCTGGTATCCGGTAAAGCTCGATTTGCAGAGGGAGCGCGCTATTGGTTGCAATGGGCCGGAGCCGACAGCACGGTCTATAGCCAGAATCGTGATAGTAGCGACTACCGCGATGACTTTATGAGTCGAGGAGCATGGGTAGCCTGGTTAAGCGGTGGTTCTCGAGCCAATCCCGGTCTGTATGTCCCCCCTAAAACACCGGATGACAAGCCTCAGACTCCCCGTCCGGGAAAAGCCATCCCCATTGATTTATCGCTGGCCTTTCACACCAATGCGGGAATACACGGTGCAGACTCCACCTATGGCACTTTGGCCATTTATACCTTGAAATGCGAAAAATCTCAAATTCTTCCCTCTGGGGAAAATCGCCTATGTCAACGGGAATTTGCCGATTTGGTACAAACGCAACTGGTAGATGATATTCGCCGAAGCATGCACCCACAATGGCGCAGAAAAGGATTATGGAATCGTTCGTACAGCGAAAGCCGCACGCCTCAAGTCCCTGCGATGCTGCTGGAATTGCTCTCGCATCAGAACTACAACGACATGAAATTAGGCTTGGATCCTCATTTCAAATTTTTAGCATCCCGCAGTGTATATAAAGGCATTCTCAAATATCTGAGCGCCCGCTATGGAGTGAATTATGTAGTACAACCTCTCCCCGTACGCAGTTTTTCCGCCCTATTGACAAAGGATGACTGTGTGGAACTGTCGTGGAAAGAAACGGTTGACAGTTTGGAGCCTACCGCCCAAGCCACGCATTTTCTTCTCCAGCGCCGCGTCGATGACGGATGTTTTAACAATGGGGAAACCCTTATTGTATCAGCCGACGAACAAGGCGTATATCGTCATAGGATTGCGCTGAAAAAAGGACATCGTTACGCATTTCGCATTATGGCCTACAATCAAGGAGGAAAAAGTTTCCCTTCTGAAATTTTATCTGTAGGTTTGCATGAGAACAGCGCAGATACAGCTTTGATTGTCAATAACTTCACCCGTTTTTCCGGTCCGGCTTACCAGGATGGAGAGGAAAGAGCGTCCTTTGATTATCACCGAGATAGCGGTGTCCCCTACCTGTCAGATTTTTCCTACATTGGAGATATGTACGAAGACAGACGCGTGAAAGTATGGGAAGACGATCATTGCCCTGGATTTGGCGCATCCTACACAGACTACGCCGGAAAAATCAGAGGCGGAAATCGTTTGGATTACCCGGCCATGCACGGAAAAGAATTGTTCGATTTGGGATACAGCTATGCCTCAAGCAGCATTTCCGCTTTTGAAGAAGACAGCGTAAAAGCCTATTCGATGATTGATTTGATTTGCGGTAAACAGACACGCATGAAAGACCATCAGAACAAGCTTCGCTATGAAGTTTTCTCACAAAAAACACGAGAAAAACTAAGCCAATACAGCCAAATGGGATGTAATTTGCTGGTGTCCGGTTCATATATTGCCAGCGACTTGTGGGACGGCGTGTTTATGAGTGATACAAGCACGGCCAATCAAGATGCGCAAAAATTTGTCAAAGAAGTGTTGGGTTATCGTTATATGACGGGCAGAGCCTCAAAAAGTGGAGAAATCCGCGCCATGCACGCAGGAATGGATGCAGAAGCACAAAGCATACGCAAGACTTTCCATATCTGTATGGATATGTGCGACTCTCTATACCGCATTGAATCCCCCGACGGCATAGTCCCCGCCTCACCAAACGGACACACGATTTATCGCTATACCGATAATAACATATCGGCGGCCGTAGCTCATCAAGGAAATGGCTATAAGGCTATCAGTTTCGGTTTCCCGCTGGAAAGCATCGTTGAAAGAGAGAAACGACACAAAATATTTGTTGAAATCACTAACTACTTTAATAAATAGGAATATATGGATACACATATCGTCATTATGGCCGGTGGAGTCGGCAGCCGTCTTTATCCGCTTAGTACCCCGGAACGTCCTAAACAATTTTTAGATTTGCTCGATTGTGGGAAAACGCTCATCCGATTGACCTACGAACGTTTTTTAGAGGTGGATCCTCAGGCGCATTTTTGGGTGGTTACCTCTGAAAAATATATTCATTTTGTTAAAGAACTGATTCCTGAAATTCCTGATGAGCAGATTTTGGCAGAACCGGCAGCGCGCAATACCGCTCCCTGCATTTCCTATGCCTGCCGAAAAATCGCCAAAAAATACCCCTCGGCCCATATTGTCGTTACCCCTTCTGACGCCTTTGTTCCTGATAAAAAGGCGTTTGCCAAGACCATCAAGGCCGCCTTACATTTTACAGAGCAGAAAGAAAGCATCGTTTGTCTGGGTATCCACCCCACTTTTCCCAGCTGCGAATATGGCTATATTCAAGAAATTCCCGGAAATATTTTTCAAGAGGAGGGAGAATTTATCCGCAAAGTGGATTCATTCAAAGAAAAGCCTCATACCGAACTGGCTCAAAGCTATTTGGAGCAGGGTGGATATTGGTGGAATGCGGGCATCTTTGTCTGGAGTGTTGCATTTATCGAAAAGCAACTCCGCCGCTATGCTCCTCAAATTGAGGAGCTTATGGATTTGATTGAGCCGGCACTCTACGAAAGAAACGAGCAGGAAATGCTTGAAGAATACTTCCCGACCTGTGAGAAAATTTCCATTGACTATGCCATTATGGAGAAGTCGCCGGATATCTATATGGCGCCTTGTGAGTGGAAATGGAGCGACCTTGGAAGCTTCGAGGCAATAGAAAAAGTGAAGGCAGAACGATAATTTTTACAAAAAAATTTGGAATTCTTGCATAAATGATATACCTTTGCAATCCCATTTGGGAAATGGATTGATTCGTTAGCTCAGTTGGTAGAGCACAACACTTTTAATGTTGGGGTCTTGGGTTCGAGCCCCAAACGGATCACAAAACACAGGATCGCTTCCCTAGCTCAGTTGGTAGAGCACGACACTCTTAATGTTGGGGTCCAGGGTTCGAGCCCCTGGGGGAGCACAAAGG
>CAJGBW010000016.1 GCA_904501835.1 uncultured Bacteroidales bacterium | reverse complement strand
TTTTTCCACCCAATAAATTATTTATCAAACAATTACATTCACATCGCGCACTCAAAATCTACTCCAACAACGAGATGGTCTTACGGTTGGTATCCTCGTCTATCTTGCGGTAGCGGTTGAAGGCCAATAGCCCAATGGGTTATTCCTTTTTCTATATCCTCCACTGACAACTATCACGCAGAATCCCTCGTTTTTACGGAAAGATTTAGCGTTGGTCACTTTTGGTCACCGCATCACGCTACAACTGAGGGTATTTTTTGCAATTTGTTCATAAACACCAAAAACTCAATTAGTTACAAGCATTCAGTATCAATCAGTTAAAAACGCCTCATTATTACGCAATTAGTCCAATTTGGACCTCAATATACAACAATCACAAGATTTCGGCTCCGGGTACCAGACAAAATGCAAGTGCTTGATTTCAAACACTTGCATTTTTCTTTTTCCCTTTTGCACCACGGTTGCACCACCGAATGGGTCATTTATGCCGAAGTCCCGACATTTTCACATCCCATCCACCAAAACCACCCTTTTAGTGGATAGCAGTCGATTTTTGAACTGTATCCCAAAAGTTGGATACAAACTTATCATAACTATAGCTTTGTATGGGTATGCACATCTGCCATTCCTTCATGACTTCTTGTCCGGAACACATCTGTAAATCCCGTATAGAGGAAGGAAATTCTTGATCAAAAGAACTCTGTCGCCAATGACAGATAACTAGTCCCGACGCCTCCCACAAATGCCCAGGAGGTAATTTTTGCCCGAGTAACGGACTGGCGGAAGCGGTGATGAGATTACGATCAAGAAAACAGCCATTTTATTGATCGAAAAGCCGATTTTCTGCCAAAATATGGGAAAAACAGGCCTTTTGAGGAGTTACGATCAAGAAATCTGCAGTTTTATTGATCGTAATCCAGGTAGAGACGTCAAAGTAAGATCCGGAGGGGTCCATGAGGAATCTAGAGAAGGATGTAGAGAGGGATGCAGAGAGATATATAGTGTAGAGGGACACCAGACAGGTAACAGACAGGTACCAGACAGGCACCACCGCTGGCGAATGCGCTAGCCAGCGGTTCTCAGCAAGCTGCGCAGCTCAGCCCAAGGGCTGCTCCGCCTGCTGAGTGCCATGACCGCAAAATCAATATCGGAAGTTAAACCGTCCAACTTTTGGGGCGCACATCATTTCACGCACTCTGTCCACGAAAATGGGCGTTTTTGTGGATACTTTTTGAGTCCGGTACAATGATTTGTAAAATTCGTCAGAAAAAATGTAAATTTGCGTCAGATATTCGTCAGAATTTATATTGAATTCTTCTGGTTGAACGTCAGAATTTTTGTATAAAATGTATATTTGAACGTCAGAATTTTTGTATTATGGATAGAGAAGTATACGCCCAACTTATTGAATGGAAGTCTCGTAGAGATCATAAGCCACTTGTTGTCGATGGTGCTCGACAAGTGGGCAAGACTCATATAATCAAGGAGTTTGGTGATAAGGAATATGCGAATTACGCTTATGTCAATTTAGACAAAGATAATGTTGCGAAAGCTATCTTTGAGCCGGATCATGATATCGATCGCATAATTCGAACCCTTTCTGCACATACAAACGAAGATATCAAACCTGCAGATACGTTAATAATCATTGATGAGATACAGGAAAGTTCTTCTGCACTTGGATGCTTGAAATATTTTAAGGAAGATGCACCTCAATATGATGTAGTTGTAGCAGGTTCTCTGCTCGGAATATCCATTCATCAGGATCAATCGTTTCCAGTCGGAATGGTGGAGATTGTTCAGATGTTCCCTATGTCGTTCCATGAGTTCCTTGCAGCTACCGGTAATGAGCAGCTTGTGAAGTTGCTCATTACCGGTGATTGGAACATCATAAATACTCTTAGTGAAAAATACATTGACCTTCTTCGTCAGTACTACTACGTTGGCGGTATGCCGGAGGCGGTCAAGACATATATCGAAGAGAAAGGACTCCAGGCTGTCCGTAAAATTCAGAAAGATATTCTCGCCGGCTATCGCAAGGACTTTTCAAAACATGCCCCGAAAAAGGAGGTTCCGCGTATAGAAATGGTATGGGACTCTCTTCCGTCGCATCTCGCAAAAGAGAATAAGAAATTTATTTATGGAGCAGTTCGTAAGGGTAGTCGTGCAAAAGATTTTGAGGTGTCAATTAATTGGCTCAAAGATGCTGGACTAATATATAAAGTACATAGGGTGTCAAAAGTGGAGATGCCGCTGAAATTCTATGAGGACTTTGATGTGTTCAAGATTTTTCCGCTTGATGTCGGACTTCTTGGAGCAATGACTGATGTCCCTGCATCTCAGTTACTTGTTGGAGACAATTGTTTTACGGAGTTTAAGGGAGCGCTTACAGAGTGTTATGTAAATGAGCAGCTGGCAAGAATACAGATGCCGACATATTACTTCTCGGGTAATGATACCGAAATAGAGATTGACTTTGCGGTTCAGACTGAAAATAGGGTGATCCCTATTGAGGTTAAGTCAGAGGAAAGTGTTCGCTCAAAGTCGCTCAAGACGTATATTGACAAAAACCCCTCACTTAAAGGCCTTAGAGTCTCAATGAAGAACTATATTGACCAGGGATGGATGGAGAACATAGGTCTTTATGCTATCGAGGGCTTTTTGAGAAAGGCGTAATCTTATTTGGAGTAACGACAGATGGAGACAGAATTTTGAAAAAAACAAAAAATTTTGCCTTTATCGCCCGGAAACAATAACAAACGATTCCTCTTTCTGCCACCCATCAACGCTTACAGAGAAAAAGAGGGATTGCAAGTCAACGAAAATCGAAATGTCTTTGAGGTGCCTAGCGCAATCGAACTTGGTTTTGGGGCAGAAATTTTTCCCGCAGAATAACAAAAACGCCCTCTCACGTGTGTGAGAGGGCGTTTTTGGAGGTGCGTAGCGGAATCGAACCACTGTACACGGTTTTGCAGACCGTTGCCTAGCCACTCGGCCAACGCACCAACGTTGTTTGGGATTGCAAAGATAGTTATATTTTTTAGAATTGCAATCCTAATATTCTATATTTTCACAACTAACCAATCTCTAGCGATAAGTCAGTGAGCAAGATTTAATCGTTGCGAATTCGCTACCGGCCGCTTCGTAACTGAATTTGTACATCACGGAAGGATTAGAGGTCGTAAGGGTGCCGGAGGCTGATTCCGAATAATCAAAGGTTCCCGTAGAGCTCCACTTGATGGATTTCTCGATAACCTGGCTACCACTGATATAAAACTTGCAATTGCTTGAAATCAAGCCGACCTTCTTAATGGAGAAATTCGTAGATACACTCACGCCAATGTTGGCCGGGCAATAGAAACTCTTGGTCGCTTCTGCTTTACCGGTACCACCACCCAATTTAAGGCTGTTGCCACCACTGACTGACGCATTGCCAGAAAGACTCCAATCTGCATTGGTCGGATCGTTATCCACGAAGGGAAGACCAGTAATATGGAAAGTGCGGCTTGCGCTAACAGATGCACCATCGAAAGTACAATTTACAGTCAAACTGTGAGCCGCCCACGACTGCCCGCCGAGATTTCCAAAAGAGACACTATTGCCGGAGAAAGTCACGGCTGTGCCACCATCCCAAGAATAAGACCATTTGGCACCATATTTCGTATCTGAAAGCAAAGACGCATCCACATTGACTTTCACCGAAGGAGCATAGATCGTAGCATTGTTAAGACCATTGGCCGTACCCACATTCTTCGCACAGCCATTGCTTCCCACATAATAGTCATACGAGCAGTAGCCACCCACAGAGGCAGAGATTTTAGAAGCGGGAGAAGGAGAAACGGCAGAACCTTTCACACTCTTCACCGTTCCGTTCACCAAAGTATATTTGGCAACAATTTCATAATTACCCTGAGGAAGATAATCCCAGCCATTGGCAACTGACATCACACCGGAAGTAGAAGACAAACGGCGATAAATCGTCTCACCACGCTTCAGTTCCACACTCCAGCCCGTTACCAAAGAGGCAAACTCATCGGGCAAAGTCGGGATATTCAAAGTCGCTTGGGAGCCATTGAGCTCACCGGAAGCATTTTGAGTATGAGTAATCGCAACGGTCGGAGTCACAGACAAAACCAGACCCAAGGTACCCAAAGGATAAATCTCACCGGCCGCAGCAGGGAGCGTTTTGGTCGTAGATGCCGTATATTCATTGCCGGAAGCTGTCTTCACACGGAACGAGAATCCGCCCTCATAAGTACCGGGTGCAATCGCCACATAATAACTTGAAGAGGCTGACAATGTATTGACGCTCAATGTTATACTATTAGAACCGCTGACAGATACGATTTTGCCCTCAAGCGCATCCACCACCACTGTACCGGCAATAGGAGCACCATTATTGGCACGAACCACCACTGACTGCGCGCCATCGATATAAGAAGGCATGGTGAAAGCAATCACCGAGGTCAAAGGCTCGAAAATCACATCTCCACTGGTAACCTCAAAACCATTCAGCGTACAAGTAGCAAAAGACAAGCCCGCCCCATTGGCAAAAGATCCGACGGTAGCCGTCTGCTCCACAGGAAGGGTCGTGGTCAATTTTGTACCGCTGATGCTTGCCGCAGCGTTGTAAGGGTAAAGTGCATAGAGCGTATGAGCGTCAGCATCAATCTGTCCCTTGAACTCTGCCAACATCTGTTTATCACAAGACTCGCTCGCAAAACGATGACCGGCACAAGCGGAATGATTATCAAATACGGAAATTTCATCACCCGCCAACCAAAGAACTTCACCGCTGGCTCCATTCAGAACTGTCTTCGAAGAGGCTTTGGCACCGGAAAGAGTAAAGTCCACCAAATTTTCAGCAGGCTGGCTGAATTCAGTTTTGGTACAAGAGATTGCCGCAAAAACGAGCGCGGCCATAAAAATCATTCTTTTCATAGCTTACTCCATTTCTACGTATTCGTTGTTAATAATAAAGCCGGATGAAGACAAATCCAAACTCATACAGAGAAGACTCTCCATATTTAACTGCAGCACTTCACATGCTGGCGAAAGATAAGTTTCAATCATCATAACAGAAGTTTAGGATATTCGCAAAAGCGGACCGCAAAGGTAAGATTTTTTTTTCACTGAGGCAAGATTTCCTTCAAAAAAGGACCCGTCACGGAATTCGGATTGCATACAAGAGCCTCCGGCGTTCCTTCCGCTACAATCTGGCCGCCCCGATAACCACCACCGGGCCCCATATCCACCAGATAATCCATATTTTTCAGCACATCCAAATTATGCTCGATTACCAACACACTATTTCCCAGCGCCACCAGGCGTCCCAGCGCATCAAGCAGTATTTTTATATCCTCGAAATGCAAACCGGTCGTCGGCTCATCCAAGACATACAAAGTGCGTCCCGTCCCTTTTCGGCCCAGTTCAGCCGCCAATTTCATACGCTGACACTCACCGCCCGAAAGGGTTACCGTCGATTGTCCCAAACGGACATAGCCCAATCCCACATCCTTCATCGCACGCAGGCGCTGATGAATTTTAGGTATCTTTTCAAAGAAATCACAGGCCTCATCCACCGACATTTCCAAGACATCATTGATGCTTTTTCCCTTGTATTTCACCGCCAAGGTCGCCTCGTTATAGCGTTTCCCCCCACATTCGGGACACACCACACGGACAGAGGGTAAATAATTCATTTCCATCATTTTAATACCCGCACCCTTGCACGCCTCACAACGACCGCCGGGCACATTGAACGAAAATCGACCCGACTTGAATCCCCTGGCGCGCGCATCATTGGTATTCTCGAACAACGCGCGGATATCGGTAAACACCTCGGTAAACGTCGCAGGATTGCTTCGGGGCGTCTTCCCTATGGGCGATTGGTCTATCACAATGATTTTATCCAGATGTTCCGCGCCTTCAATGCCTTCACATGCCAAAACAGGCCTATGCGTATGGAAGAAACGATTGGACAACAACGGAACCAATGTCTCATTAATCAAGGTTGATTTTCCGCTACCGCTCACACCACAGACGCCGACCAAGCAACCCAGCGGAATACGAAAATCAATATGACGGAGATTATTACCGCTACAATCGCGCAAGATGAGGCTGTGCCCATTTCCGTTCGATCGTTGTGCAGGAGAGGAAATGGAAGACTCGCCGCGCAGATAACGCAAAGTAATCGACTCGGCGGCAGAGGCGGCAGAGGCGGAAGAGGCAGAGACAACAGCAGAGGCGGAAGAGGCGGAAGAAGCGGAAGCTGAAGCAGGACCATTGTAACAAATATACCCACCGTCCTCACCCGCTCCGGGCCCGACATCCACCAACCAATCCGCCGCCAAGATCGTCTCAGCATCGTGTTCCACCACCATCACGCTGTTTCCCTCATCGCGCAGACGTTTCAGCGAAGCTATCAATTTGCGGTTATCACACTGATGCAGACCGATGGACGGCTCATCCAAAATATAAAGTACATTGACCAGTTTGGAACCAATCTGCGTCGCCAGACGGATGCGTTGCGACTCTCCACCCGAAAGCGAGGCCGTCGCGCGGCTCAACGACAGATATTCCAAACCCACATCCACCAAAAAGCCCACACGGTCACGCAGTTCACGCAAAATATCGCGCGCCACCAACTGTTCCCGCGGCCCCAACTTGCTATCCAAATCAGCGAGCCATTCTTGTAACTGACTGATTTCCATAGCAGAAACTTCTGATATAGTCTTACCGTCAATTTTGAAATAAGAAGCCTCTTTTTTCAGACGCGTCCCTCCGCACACCGGACAGACCACTTTTTCTTCAATATCGGCCACCAACCCGGGAAAGGCCTCCAACGAAGCACTCAATCCCTCCCCCACTCTCAACAAATCTTCCGAACCGAATATGATATGCGACAACGCCTCCTCGGGCAACTCACCAATGGGGTCAGACAGGCTGAAACCATATTTGCGAGCAATCGCACGAATCAACTCAAACTTCTTGTTATGCTGATATTTACCCAAAGGAACAATGCCTCCGTCCGCAATACTCTTGTCCATATCCGGCACAAGATTTTCCATACGGACATCACTAATCTGCCCCAAGCCCTTACAATGAGGACAATAACCTTGCGGGGAATTAAATGAAAATGTAAACGGCTGGGGCTGGGGCATGGATATACCACTGTCCGGACAGACCAGGTTCTTCGACAGATATTCCATCTGTCCGCTCTCATCATCGAGCATACACAAAGAGCCCTTTCCAAAATTCAGCGCACTCACCACCGAATCACGCACACGCTTGGTATCATCTCCCGAGGGCTTGAGCCTGTCCACCACCAATTCAATAAAGTGGTTTTTATAACGGTCCACACTCTCAAGCTCTGCCAGTTCCTCAATCTTCCCATCTACGCGAACATAAGTATAACCGCGCTTGCGCATCTGGGCGAACAACTCTTTATAATGTCCTTTTCGACCGCTTACCAAAGGCGCCAAAAGGTAACATTTACGTCCCTGATAGCGCTCCATAATGAGTTCGACAATCTGCTCGTCCGTATATTTCACCATGGGTTTCCCCGTCTGCGGAGAATAAGCCACAGAAGCTTTGGCGTACAACAGACGCAGAAAATCATAAATTTCTGTAATCGTACCCACCGTAGAACGCGGATTGTTGCCCGTCGTCTTCTGCTCAATCGCAATAATCGGACTCAATCCTTCGATACTTTCTACCGCAGGCTTATCCAAATAACCGATAAAATGTTTGGCATAAGGAGAAAGTGTATCCAGATAACGACGACGCCCTTCCGCATAAATCGTATCAAACGCCAAAGAAGATTTACCACTGCCGCTCAAGCCGGTTACGACCACAAAAGCGTCACGGGGAATCTCCAGACTGACATTTTTAAGATTATTGGAGGAAGCGCCCTCTATTCTGATTACATTCTTACTCATTCCCATCAAACTCTTCTAACGGCTCATTGAAAGGCTCCAGGAAGGGATTGGAAGAACGTTCCACCCCAATACTGGTCGAATCTCCATGACCGGGATACACCTCGATATCGCCATCCAAAGTCATCAATTTATTGAGAATGCTTTCCATCAGCACATCGTAATCACCATGTCCCAAATCGGTTCGACCGATCGTTCCGGCAAACAAAGTATCGCCGCTCATCAGGATTTTTGCATCACGGAAAAGATAACAAACCCCTCCGGGTGTATGACCGGGCGTAGCGATCACCTCCGCTTTCAAATCGCCAAAAGCAATCTCCATCCCGTCTTCCACATAACGAGCAGGCACATTGAACGACGGTACACGCAGGCCCAGAAAGGCACATTGACGATCCAAACTGTCAATGACAGGCTGCTCAGCCGCCGCAAAATACACAGGCAATCCGCCAAAATCGTCGGACAATGCCTGTACTCCGTGCGTATGGTCAAAATGCGTATGCGTCAACAAGATAGCCGAAGGCACCAAAGCTTGCTGTTTGAAAAAATCATACAGTTGTTCTTTCTCCCTGTCTTCATAAAAACAAGGGTCCACCACAAAGGCAGCAGGTCCCTTTTCCCACAACACCGCACAAGTCGCACGCAGCGCACCGAAATTAAAAATCTTTATATTCATGTAAAATTCTATTCACAACTATTTGATAGGCAAAGTCTTATGGCGGAGCCAAGAACGGATATCCTCGCCCTCACAAGCCTCCAGACGCGCCACCAATCTTTGATAAACACTTTCATTATACGCATTGAGCCACTGAATTTCCTGGGCCGACAGCAATTCCGTCATCAAAATAGACGTATCGAAATGGCAACAGGTCAAAGTGTCAAAACGCAACCACTTACCAAATTCATTTTCGCCATCTTCGACACAGAGGACGATATTTTCGTGGCGGACACCGTGCAGGCCTTCGCGATAAATACCCGGCTCGTTGGAAGTCACCATACCGGCACGGAAAGGTTCCGAGACCGTCGGACGAATACTCTGCGGTCCTTCATGTACACCCGAGAAAAAGCCAATGCCATGCCCGGTACCATGTCCGTAATTGCGATGGGATTTCCACATGTGAATTCTGGCCAACGCATCCAACTGACAGGAAGGCGTACCATCGGGAAATACCGCCATCGAAAGATTGATCATCGCTTTCAAGACGAGGGTGTAATCCTTGCGCTCCAACTCCGAGCAAGGTCCGACCGGAATGGTACGGGTAATATCCGTCGTACCATAGAAATACTGACCGCCGGAATCCACCAAGTAAAGTCCTTCGGGGCGAATAAGAGGCGCCTGATGAGTAGGCGTACAATAATGGGGAAGTGCCGCACCCGGGCCATAGGCAGAAATCGTATTGAAACTATTTCCCCTATACCCTTCTATTTCGGCACGCAGACTATTGAGTTTCTGCGCCGCATCCCATTCGCTTACAGACTCACCCTGTGCCAAAGCTTTTTCAAGCCAATAAAGGAAACGCTCGACTGCAATACCATCCTCGAAAAAGACTTGACGGAAGCCCTGAATTTCTTTTTCATTCTTCAGCGCCTTCTTCAAAATGACAGGAGAAGCACCTGAAAGGATATTTTCAGCACCGGCAGCATCGCAAAGCGTAGCATACAGCTGGGCGTTCAGGGAGTTCAAATCCACATAAATTTTACCTTGCAAAGACTCCTCTGCAAAAGTATATAATTCAGAGAAAATACTGTCGTAACGGAAAATTTCCACGCCTTGAGACGCTAACAAAGCAAAAGAATCTTCCGTCTCGGAACCTTCTTCCACCTCATCTTTCTTGACAAACCAAAGCACACGGTCGCGGGAAACAAGCAGATAGGAAATCACATAGGGATTGTAGTCGATATCCTCTCCGCGCACATTGAGCATCCAGGCAATCTGATCCAAAGAAGAAAGCAGAACCGCATCACAGCCCGGTTGCCCCGCCATAAATTCACGAATCCAGGCAAACTTCTCCTGACGCGTCATTCCCACTTCTGCCTCATCCAAGGTGATGATTTCAGAAGAAGGAATCGACGGCCTGTCTTCCCACAAATAATCAAGCACATCCCCCGATAAGATAATTTCCGAATCCTCATTTTGGAAAGAGCGATTGAGCACCTCCTGCAATTCAGAAATAAAAGAGACACTTTGACATTCGCCACACGCAGCCACTCTGATGGCATCACGACCGGCAAAATGCCGGGCAATCCACTCCGGAATAGAAAGGGTACCGGGCTCCCCCATCTTATGCAAGACGACACCACTACCCTGCAGTTCAGCCTGCGCCTGAATAAAATAACGGGAATCCGTCCACAAACCGGCATGGTCTGCGGTAATTACCATATCACCGGCCTCACCGGTATAGCCGCCCAGCCACTCCATCGCCATCCAACGCGCCGCAGAATACTCACTCTTATGGGGGTCAGAAGCCGAAACCAGGACGACATCATACTGTTTGCGCGACATTACGTCGCGCAAACTTTCTATTCTATCAAAATGGATATTCATATTGTCAAAGACTACAAAGGACGAACAAATTCTTCGTGAGGGAACTTGTATTTCTCCGTGCCGTCAAAAGCATAAGGAGCATAGACATAACCATGATACTGATAAGCCGGAATCATGGCTTTCTCCATACGAGCATGGAAGCAATCATACGTGGTCTTATTCTTACACCAAGCAACCTCCGCAAGTGCCGCCAAACGAGGCAAAGTCATAAACTGAACATGGTCGAAAGTCTTGATAAACTCACACCAGATATTACCCTGAAGACCTTTGATGGATTTGCACTCCTCCTCATTCAATTCATCGAAAGGATCGAAGTCAAAGCACTGCTGCAAAGGAAGATAGTGTTTGTAAGTACCCAAGTTCTCTTTGTATTTGTCAGGGTTTACCGTATGGTGATAATCCAAATAACAGTGGGTCTTCGGCGTCATGATGACATCGTTGCCCTGTTTGGCAGCCTGGATACCATATTTAGGACCTCTCCAAGCCATCACCGTAGCAGAAGGGGTTACGCCACCTTCAAGCACCTCATCCCAACCGATGATTTTGCGGCCTTTGTCATTGAGGTATTTCTCGATGCGCTGCAATACATAAGTCTGCAACTGCGCCTCGCTTTCGTAACCGTTTTTCTTCATCAACTTCTGGCAGCTGGGGCAAGTCTTCCACATATCACGGGGAGCCTCATCGCCACCGATATGAATGTATTCGCTGGGGAAGATTTCACAAATCTCATCCAAGACATCCTGGAAGAACTCATAAGTAGTCTCCTTGCTGGCACAAACCACACCCTCTTTGGAAACACCCCAGTGGCACCACACACCAAAACTCTTGTTTTTGCAAGAAAGATAAGGATAAGAAGTGATGGCGGCCAAGTTGTGACCGGGGATTTCAATCTCGGGAACCACGGTTACAAAACGAGCGGCAGCATAAGCCACGATTTCCTTGGCCTCCTCCTGGCTGTAGAAATAAGGACCATACTGAACACCGTCATAAACATTGTCAGCAGGATTTTTCTGATGACGACCTACAACGGTCTGTGCACGAACAGAACCAATCGAGGTCAAACGAGGGTATTTCTTAATCTCGATACGCCAGCCCTGGTCCTCGGTCAAATGCCAATGGAAGATATTCATCTTGTTGAGTGCCAACATATCGATAAACTCCTTTACTTCCTCCACAGAGAAGAAGTGACGGCAGCAATCGAGCAACGCACCTCTATGGGCAAATTTGGGAGAATCTACAATGCTCACGCCATCCAATTTGCGAGCACCCTCGGCATCAGCCTCTTCCTGAAGAAGAATCTGCGTCAAAGACTGCAAGCCCCAGAAAATAGCCTGCGGCGCACCACCTTTCACACAAATACCTTTGCAAGAAACCTTCAACTGATAGCAATCGGCAGCCAAAGTCGTATCTACAGCGAGCACGAGGTCGGCATCATCCACATTCGCAACCCACTCAACGGTAGGAAGTTGCACATCGGAAGTAATACGCACGTGATTGGCAGCCGTACTGTCAACACCGGGCGTCTTGTGGGTTTTCACCAACATTTCACCCCAAGTAAGGGCAACGGATTTCAAGGCCTCATCTGCGGCACTTGCTTTGATAACGGAAGACACTTTATAACCAAAGCAGCTTCCCTTAATGCTTTCAGGCTGGGGAACAACAGCATATTTACTTTCACAGCAAGAAGAGAAAAGCACCAATGCCGCCGCAAACAGCGAGAACAAAATAGATTTAGACTTCATTGTATTAATTTTTAATATGTTATTTATACTAATTCCGAAATAAGGGAGTCTGACACAAACCACTTATGCTCAGGAAAGCGCAAGTTACCAATTTTCTGCGATTTTTCCAAACACCCGCGCGAGAGCAAATCCTCTAATTTAGCCGACGGAACGCTTGATTTCAGGAATGCTTCCTCGACTCCCTCTGCCGTCCGCAAAGAAAGGAACAAATGCTCCAGGCGACGTTTTTCTTCATCAATCCATTCGCTTTCACGAAATGTTGTATCGGCGGACGGAACATCTGCCGTGTAGGCGGCACAATAGGCCTGCACATCCGAAGGATTCCAGCTGCGAACCTTGCCGTCGTAGGAATGGGCAGCAGGGCCTATCCCTACATAAGGGCGACCGCTCCAATAAGCCGAATTATGCTGTGCGCGATAGCCCGGACGGGCAAAATTAGAAATCTCATAATGTTCGTAGCCCGCACGAGAGAGGCGTTCGCAGATTCGCAGATAACTCTGTTCACAAAAAGCCTCGTCCGTCTCAACATAACGGCCTTTCTGACACTGCTTTTCCAATGCGCTCCCCTCTTCAATCGACAATTGATAGGCAGAAATATGCTCAGGCGGGCCACCAGGCAAGGATAAAATTGCATCCAAATCACGCTCCAGTCGCTGCATCGCGAGAGTTTCAAACTCATCCGTCTTATCCGCCCCATCAGACTCATCCGTCCAGCGCCCGAAACCAAATATCAAATCCAGACTGATATTATCAAAACCTCCCTCCCGTAGCAGAGAATAGGCACGCCGTACCGCTTCACTATTGTGGCGACGGGCAATACGAGCAAGCAGCGCATCATCAAACGATTGCACGCCCATACTCACCCGCGTCACGCCCAGATTTTTTAGAAAAGCGACATAGTCCGGCGTCACGTCATCCGGATTGAGTTCCACCGTAAACTCTGCATAATCCCCACCGGTAATCTCACGCAGGGACGAAACGATTTCAGACAAAAAAACAGGAGGAAGTACCGACGGGGTACCACCTCCTATATAAAGAGTATTCAGGTCTAAAGTCTGCTCAATCTCCGCTTTCCGCAACGAGAGTTCACAAAGCACCGCCTGCGTATAATCCTGTGCAGTGGACTGTTTGAACAACTCCGAATAAAATGCACAATAGGTGCAAAAACTGCGACAGAAAGGGATGTGCAGATAAACCACTATCGAAGCATCAGTTCTGCGGCGCCCAACTTGCTCTGCTCGCTATAAACCTCCACAGAGTAAACGCCTTTCACCAATTTCTTGCCGATATTGTTCAAATAGATACCCAAATCGATTTCAGCGCCCTCGTAATCTACCTCACGAGCAGCGGAAGCCGCGATTTCAGCACCTTCAAAAGTGAAAGAAACAGCCTGGTCAGCATTTACGAGCAAGTTGCCGTCCACATCTTTCACGACAACATAGACCATCATAGGACCTTTGGCTGCCAAATCATTTTCAATCAAGCTCAAAGAAGTCAAGAAAGAGTAAACATTGCGGGCATATTTAGCGACCTTGCCATCTTTACCAAGACCCTGCAAAGCAATGCCACGAGCCTTGATAATGCTACCGGCGGCTACTTTCTGTGACAAATCACCCACTGTCTGCGTCAATTCGTCGTTCTTCTTACGGCTTTCGGACAAATCCTTGCGCGCAGAAGCCACATCCGCTTTGAGCTGCTTGTTAGCGGTATTCAAAGAATCAATCTGCTTGATGTAGTCCTTCATGATGTTGCGAAGGGTACCCAATTCTTTCTCATATTTACGAATGGCAGCACGATTGGTCGCCTGTGTCTTCTGAATACGAGCAATCAACTGATTTACCTCCTCACGGGAAGAATCGAGCTGCGCATTGATAGAAGCATAATTAGAGGATAGTTCCTGATAATCTCCTTGCAACTCAATCATCTGTGCGGTCAATTCATTTTTCTCTGCATCCAACTCATTGACAAGCTGCTGTTTGCTAATCCAGATATAGGCCAAGACGCCAACCAAGGCCACCACCACAACAATAAGTGCGGTCATGGTCTTTTTCAAGCCGCCATTGTCACCATTGTTTCCACCATTATCCACAATTTCCACCTCAGGCTCAACGGGAGCGTCTTCTTTTACTTTCTTACGGCCGCGTTTGGGGGCGGCAACCGTCTCTTCCACTTCCTCCACCACAGGCTCTGTGACAGCAGGCTGGGAAAATCTACGAGGTCTTCTTTCAATCATTGTTTTATCGTTTAAAATTTCGCAAAAATAATCAAAATTCTTTATTTGTAAACACTATTGCTGTTTTTGACAGCGAATCGGCGTAGCAATGGCACGCGTAAAAGTCGTTGTCGTAATGTTGGCATCAACGGCAAACTGACCGCTTGACGTCGATTTGGCCGCACCAAAATAAGCCGTCTCTCCACACCCAACACCCTTCTCAGAGATTCTAGCCAAAGTCGTATAACGATGTACTCTCGCTCCATGTTGATTCAACGATGGCCTACGGTCACCATAGGCAGGAAAATTCACATTCCATCCATTACCAAAGCCGACAGAAGTACCAGAGGCGCGTATATCGGTGGTATTATCATTTTGCGCCAAGGATACAAAATTAGCCAAAACCTCGTGGGACATCACGTGGTATCCCGGCGGACATGGATCAAACATGGTTTTCTTGATGGCGATTCCGCTTTGGTTAGCTGCGGTCTGATTAGCATTCCACCAGTCATAAGCCAGGGTCTCGCTACACCAATCACTCGTACTCGGGCCAAAATACATCTGCGGGTGAGAAACGGCATTCTCTAAAGTCGAAGTGGAAGCATTGCTTACAAAAGGAAGCGCCATTTCAGAGGCAGAAGGCGGAGCCAAGGGGTCTTTACGGCCAAACTGATAATAAAAGATGGGGGGATTTGATCCATAGTATGCGGTTGTAGATCCGCCCAGGTCAATGTTTAAGACGGTAGAATTTTTCCCGGCAGTGGCCAAGGCAGGGACGTGATGATCATTTACGGCCGGACAATACCAAATATGCCATGACCACAAGGCCTCGATATTGCTCAAGCCCAGCTCCCAATTGGAGGTAGAAGACACGGCAATCAAAGCATTGCCCATATCAGCAGAAGAATCTGTATTGCCCTCTTCTGTAAAGTTTGCAATGGTCTTGGTTTGAAAACAAATATAATCTCCGGACAGATAGGGTTCCACCTCAAACATCGTTGTCGCACACTTACCAATACCATTTTGGAAGTACACATAGAGGGCTTCAATGTCCTCCAAGGGTACACGGGTTGACATCGACGCACGAGAGGGAATCTTCTGGCCATTTCCCTTAACTGTAATGGGGAAGCGGTATTTTGCGCCCGTATTATTGGTAATCAGATAACAATTCGCCGTACCATTGACAGACAAATCCTGACATTCCACCACATCGGTAAAATCAATCGTCAACTTTTTCAACTTGGAACGGTTCAAGACATAATTGCCACGCATCGTATAATGTGCAGAGCCCGTACTATTGGTATAATAAACCGTCACCTTGAAATCCGTGTACGTACCGGGTGCCACACAGGCATAGACCGTTGTCCCCCATGCAATGCCTTCGCCACAATTGATGGTCAACTCCTTGCCACCCGTACAAGTCACGCTCGGCGTCCCCCCGTTCCACTGCACGGAACAGGCACCCACCAGGGGTTCGTTGGCTGTAATCTCAATGGAAGTGATTTTGGAATCAGAGCCCAAAGCCGAGATAGGACGAATGGCCACCACGGCACCTGCATTTTTGAATTGCAAGGCCTTCACCGGACCACAGGCGCCGACCATAGGAAAACTATTCAAGGCAAAATTCCCCTCGGTGTATGCTTGCGTAGCCGGAATGGTCACTTGATAGGTACCGTTGTTATACGCAGCACCGGCCGCAGGATAAACCGCATAGAAGGCATCACCGGTCAAATCTTCACCTGTAGTAAAATACAATTTGGCATTGGTACCGCCGCCTTCAGTAATAAAGTAGGACATGCTTTTTGTGCCGTTCGACACCAAAATTTCATCATTGCTCGTCCATTTGAGCATATTGCCATCAGCCGCATCAAAAAAAGTCTTGGTCGAGACCTCACTCGAATCGACCAAAGCCGAGAATTGGCTCTCGTATTTGACAAGCGGCTCTGCAGGCACATCCGAAGAATTACCCCCGGAAACACCTCCCTCATCAGCAACGCCCTCTTTGGTACAAGAGAATACAATTGCCAACATCAACAAGGCATATATTGTGTTTTTCATTCTATTCATCATCTTACCATTTAATGATACTATTCCCTCTGGTAAAGCTTTCGGTGTTTCCATCCATGAAATCTTCTTCCTCTCCCAGTCCTTCATTGGTGTTGGTACTGGAAGCGATGCAATCTTCTGACAGGAGTTGGAATGCCACGACCCGAGGAGTCTCATAGGCAGGAAAAAATCTGTTTTTTTGAATCATCATCCACCCTCCTTAATTTTTCTGACAACGAACCAATGCGCCGCTTGTACGCTCAATGGCCGGATTATAACCAGAATTTGACTTATCATTCACATCAGCAGTCACCCAGGTACGCGGTGCTTTGGATTTTTCCCAATTTCCTGCTTCTGCCGTACCCGGCGTACAAGACCAGCAATAGTGAGAAGGTCTCCACGCCGTATCATCATCGGTTTTATCGTTAACTCCTGACAAATGCACCCCCAAATAGCGAGCGGGAGCAATACCGGCCGAACGGGCACTGGAGCCGGGAAAATAGAGCGTGTTCGTTCCATCTGAAACCGTTAGACAACCTGTTTGACGTGCTGAATCCAAGGTAGATGTTGCCTTTCCACGGAATTGAAAAATCACATTCAATGCCGGCACATGATAACCCGGTGGACAAGGGTCAAACATAGTTTTCATGGCGTCTGTAAAATTAATAGCGGTAATGGGGCCATTTTCCGTTGTGGGGGCCACAGAGGCTGTCACCCCCTTGCACCACCAATCATAATACGGCGTATAATTTGCCATATTATTTTCACCCGGTCCCGCCCAATCCGTTGTGAGTATACCATCGTCATTCCTATACCCACCATAAAAGGCATGCGGATTGGCAATGGACTGAGCCAAGGTACCGTTCTGCCGGGAAGCATACGAAGCGAAGGGCGTATTCAGGATTGTAGTCGTCGGGTGATTCACATTGATAGCCTGTTGAAAAGGATCTTTGCGTCCCCATTGGTAATAATAGCCATTGAAGCCCTCACTGTTGTATTCCTCACCGTCGTGATGGGCTCCCAAACAAGCACTCATGAAAGTCGCACCAAAACAAGTAACATCCTTCACGGTCGGATTACTCCAGATATGCCAGGACCACAAAGTCGTACCATTTTCATCCTTGACACTGACCAAAGAAGTACCATAGGTAAGGCTTGCGGTTGTCTTAAAATAAACCTTTGTTTTATCCTTACTCAGGAAATAACCGCCGTTGCTCAGCCCCAGACGATCAATAAAGGTCGCTCCATCCGTGGTGTTCTCATTTTCTGCCGTAACACCATTGATGCCCGCATACGCAGAATTGGGACCATCCGAATAGTACTGCTCCACAGTACTGATGCCACTAAGTTTGCCATCAAGCCCAGCGGCAGTCGCACCCGCTGTCACCACACCATTACCCATCGTCGTCACATCAAAATAATAGACGCCCGGAGTTTTAATCAGATAACAGTTGGCAGCTGATGAAGCGGAAAGATTGGTCGCACAATCCATTTCAAACGCTTGGTAGGTGGCACGTTTAAGCGTTACAGCCGGCTTGCCGACGCCGGATTTTACCACAGTATATTCAGCACCGTCCGTGTTACGCATATACATAGTATAAACCAAGTCCGAGTAAGTACCGGAAGCCAGGTAAAAATAAATATAGTTTTCTTCGCCGCCGAAGTTCGCATCCTCATCCACATTGACGGTCAGTTTCTTCTGACCACTAACAAGGGTGGGCTTGGGAGAATAATAATTCATCTTGATATCGCCTACGATATTGCTCGATGCAGACTCTACCTCGACTTTATAACAATAGAAGCCCGGAATAAGATTGGGCAGTTTCAAGCGAATGAAAGTACAAACCTGCTTGAATTTCAACACTTTGTCGGCACCACACTGGGCCACCATCACCTGGGCGCGATGGTCGCAATTGGTCGCACCCGTTGCCTTGACATTCTGCACATCAGGTATGTTGAACAAAAGCGAGCCATCCGACTGTATGCCAAGCGCCGCTTCTGCGGGACTGACAGCATAATACGTACCGGTCTCCTCCGCATTTTGTTCGGACAGGGTAAATTGTCCCAACGAAGTACCTGCCCCTGAAGCCAGCGAATAGATACCATAATTGTTGCCTGTTCGGTCGTAGAATACTTTTAAATTATCGCTTTCCTCCCATTTAACGACAAACATATCACTGCTGGGCCATTGCGGATAGGCTTTAACGTCATCTTTTACTCCCCCCTCTGCATCTCCCGACGTATAAGCGCGGAAAGCTCCCGGAATCAATTCGTTTTCCGGAATAGTCAATTCGCCTTCCGGTTGTCCCGTCACGGGGTCAGAAGGCTCATTTTCCACCTTGGCACAAGAAAGTGCCAAAGCGGAAAACAAGACAAATGTAAAATATTTGGTATAAAGTTTCATGAAAATTTTATTGCCACAATGAGTTTCCTGTAAAGGTAATCGTTGCTCCATCCTTTGCAATATAGAAATCGCTGGCTGCACCTGTCCAAGTAGCGCTACCGCTGCCTGTCTGGTAACCACCCTTAATCTGGCAATTCAAAATCTGAAGACCGGTAGCAATGTTATGGGCAATGGCTGCACAAGTCGTACTCTTAACGGTCTTAAGGGTTGAATTCACCTTACAGTTTTTAATAATAAGGGTAGCACTATTTGCACCGGAGCAAATACCAGCCAAACAAGCACCATTTTCAATATCCGCATCCAACACACAGCCATCAATGGTTGTCTCTGCCGCAATACCCACAATTCCGGACACACGTTCAGCGTTGGAAGCGTTGTTCTTCATATAGGCAGAGTTGGTACATTTGGTGATATTGGCAGACCAAGAACCACCGGCAATACCAGAGATATAGCCACGATAACCGCTATCATAGTTGGCGTCTCCGATACGCTGACCATTGGCAAGCGTACGGGTACAATTGCTGACTGTTGCACGGTTGTTGGTATCCACGCCTTTCAAAGCACCGACAATACCACCGATGAAGTTACCTTTCTGCAAATTCGCCTGTGGATAGTTGGTGTTGAAGTTGGTAGAAGTCATCTTGCCATAGTTGTGGCAATTGTCGATGATGGCCTTCGTTCCGGTCACCGTCCAAGTGCTATAGGTAATGCCGGCTACTGTAGAACCTACAATACCACCCATGATACAGGTACGATTCGCATTGCCCGCAGCACCACCATAGTAACGGGTCTCGGCATTGTTCACACAACCGCTCACCGTAATAGCAGCCGTCACACGACCTACGATACCTCCCTCATGCACTCCAAAAATGTTCAAAGTACCATTTTCGGCATTACAATCCACGTGTACCAATCCGGCATTGGTCAGGTTGGTCAAATTGGCCTCCGTACGGCCAACAACACCCGCCATATTCAAGAATCCGAAGTTGACACACTCTTTAACCAGGACAGCACGAATCTGGCCTTTGTTATGAATGGCAGAAACCTTATCTGTAATCGTACCACCATTGAGGGCAGATCGGGTTTTTCCGACAATACCACCCACGTCCATGTTGGATGAGTTCACAGGTTTAGGGCATTTTACCTCGATCATACCGCTATTGGTTGCACTGGTAATGGTCGCACCCGACTCAAGGTTTCCGGCAATACCACCAATTTGCATATCACCAGAAGCCGTTGTTGTGGTCTGTTTGATATTGGAGCTATTGCTGCAATTGATGATGTTACCCGGAGAGAACATTTTTCCGGCAATACCACCCACACATACAGAGTTGTGGCTGTCATTTACCACAAAGTCATTGTTGGAAATGTTCTTACAGTTGGTCACTACGCCCTGAAGACGACCGGCAATACCACCATAGAACGCACGCACATAACTAACGCCCGTTGTGCTGACACAAGGCACATTCACAGTCATATTGCGATTTACAGTACAGCTATCAATGTTACAAGTCGCCCAGCCGCAGATACCACCCAAGCTGATACTCAAGAGGTAGTCACCCCAAACAATATCACCGTTCATCTGACAATTCTTAATGAGGACGTTCTCGGAACCGATTGCTTTACCGGCAATACCACCGACACCGATATAAAGGTCGGTGCTGGTAGAAGAAGTCGCCGTCTGACCACTCTGGGCAGGGAAATTCAAGTTACCGTTCATTGTACTATTGGTAACGCGGGTTCCCACACCGTTAAGCCATCCTACGAGACCACCGATATTCTGCGCTTTAGGCATGCTCTGTCCGTCGTTGACATAATTGATATCTCCATTCACCACGCAGTTTTCAATGCTCGCCTCATGGTCCAAACGTCCGGTAATCACACCCAGACCGGTTTCAGCAGAAGCGACGTTGGAATAATAGAGTTTCACATCGCAGTTAATCACACAATTCTCTGCTTTGGTGCTACCCTGGAAAGCGCGTCCCAAGATACCCCAGTTACCGCCCAAAGAGGCAGGGTGCGTAATAACACAAGACTGATCGTAAACGACATTCTTGATGGTGGCACCATTGGGCAAATAGAAGAGAGAGTTGCTGGTAGTCAAACCTTTGATGGAATATCCACCACCATCGAATACACCGGCATACACATACGTACCATTACCGATGGTTGTAAAATCGGCACTGGTCGTTGCATCATACTCCAAATCAGAAATCACTTTCACATCTACATCCACATCATACTCACCATTGTTGAACGCTTTGGCAAATGCATTGAGTTTGCTGGGCGTATCGATGATAATGCTGGTGAAAGTAGGTTCAAACTCCACAGGGGTTGACATAGACAAAATCTGTCCGGCAACCACATTGATGGAAGAGGCCTTGGCAACCTCCATCGTATGACCATTCTGGTCTATGATGGTAAGCGTAAATCCTTTTGTATACTCTCTGGCAGGAACAACCACATACACCTCCAAAGCCTGACTGGTAGAAAGGCCCTGGTTCACAGTCACCGTAACGGTCTGCTCTGCCAAAAGGGTAGAATTTGCCTCTTCAATGGCGAGTTTGTTATAATCGATGGAGAAATCGCCGGAAACCTTCTCGTTGTTATTACTTTTGAATGCAACGGAAGCAATCTTGTCCGTGTCACCGCCACTCTGCTGAAGCAATTTGAATTTAACGACACCGCAAAGGTTTTTCAAAGCCAAATTGCCAGGCATCGTCATATATGCAGCAGCGGGAGCCGTATTGGTCGCAAAAGTACCGTTGGCCCAAGCCTGTTTGGCCGGCAAGGTTACAGTGTTTTCTGATTTATAGATAGAGGCAGGATAAATAGCCTTGTAAGGATAAGAGAGTTCCTCGTTAAACTTAAAGGTTGCGCTGGCCTGCTGTGCCTGCACATCTGCCAAAGCTTCTGATGAAGCGCCATTGATATTCAAGACATCTCCGTTTGACCAATACACAGAACGCTTATCGCCCACCAAACTTCCCAAGCTCGTCTTAACGCTCTCGTCGAAAGAAGCTGACACAAAGGTAACACCTTGTTTATTGGTGAGCTCGTCGTTTACAGGTCCCTCCTGCATCGTACAAGAGAAAGCGAAAACGCTTGCCAATATGCAAAGTAAATTTCTTTTCATCTCTATTCGTTTTGTTAGATTAATTCCAATCAATTTCTATTTCTACATAATCCTCGGTGCTAGAAAATGTGCTGAGACACAAACCTGATTCCACGAGTATATCCTTAGAGGTACAGCAAGGGCTCTCATAGAGCGCCTTGCTGTTATTCTTTTGTTGTAATTTCATATTCTTCATCATTAACCTTTGATACATCTTACAACCATACCTGTTGCACGTGAGCAATAAGAACCAGAGTATCCTACGCCACCTTTTCTTGCATAGAAACGATATACATTACGGGTCGATTTATTGCCTGTATTGTAAGGAAGGTCGCAGTGATAGAATCCACGCTCACCGATGGAAGTATCTGTTGCATCTTCGGCAACACCACCCCACCACTTGGGGGTAATACCAGCACCACGGCTAGAAGTGTAAGGGAAGTACAATTTTCCATCAACAATAGCACAGCTAGTACCCGCGGTCTCACCTCCGATATCGGCCATTGATTTCACCTCTGCATAAGTAGGTACACGGTATCCCGGAGGACAGGGATCGAACATGGTCTTGCTACCTGTTACAGTCTCTTGTTGGTCGGCAGTCACGTTCTTGTTCCACCAGTCATAATACTTCACATTGTCATCGAAAGTACACCAGTCTGCAATGTTTTCGTTATTAGAAGTCTTATAAGAACCGTAGTAGTACAAGGGGAATTTAATAGAGTTAGCCAATGAACCGTCAGTCTGGGATGCGTGAGATACAAAAGGACTATCCAACACATTGTTTTGTCCTTTGGCCTGCTGAATCGGGTCTTTGCGGCCCCACTGGTAGTAATATCCGTTGTAACCATCAGCATTAAATGCTACCTGATGAGCACCCAAGTTCATGTTGAGCCAAGTCTGGTTGTTGCTGAGTTTTACATCAGCGATGTTTCTATTGGCCCACAAATGCCATGACCAAAGTGTTGCACCGCTGGCGTCTGTTACGGAAACAAGGGCTGTACCGATAGGAAGTGTACCGGTTACGGTCGTAAAGTAAACATAGCCATCCATGTATGACAAGCTGCCGCTAAGGAAGTTGTCACCATCCGTGTAATACACTTTCGCACCACTGATACCACTTGTTGCAGAAGGAAGACCGGAAGAAGTTACCACGCCATTACCTTTCACATTGGCTTTGAACTTATAAGAACCTGCCTTCTTGATGATATAACAGTTCGCAGTACCGCTTGCTGACAAATCGGTGTAAGAAGCAGCGGTAAGGCTGGCAGAAATCGTCTGATATTTAGATCGCTCAACATTGACGCTGCCCGCGTTGTGCACGATTTTCATACCATTGCTCAAAGAGAACATGATGGACACATTGGTATAAGCACCCGGAGCCACCACAACATAAATCGGCGTACCCATTGCCACGGGAGAAGGACAAGTCATATTGACAGTGTTGCTACCACTGCAAGACACGGTCGGCGTACCGCCCTGAGTATAATTCACAGCGATAGAACCAGCCAATTTCTGGTCAGCAGAAATGCTCAAACCTGTGATGTTAGCTGCCGAAAGGTCGGTAGAAGTAGCGACCACCTTGAACAAAGACGCCGCATTCTTGAAAGAGAAGATACGGTCAGCACCACAAGCGGCAATCATAGGGAATACCTGTGAAGCAAATCCTCCCGCCACATAGCTTTGATTGGTAGGAATCGTAGAATGGAACACGCCGGATGCGTAACTACCTCCCGTAGAAGGATAAACAGCATAGAAAGCATTTCCTGAAAGGACTGCACCACTGGTATACAAGGAGCTACCGGTAGAACCACCCTGTTTGATATACATTTCAGAGGTAGAAGTACCATTGGACACCATAATCGGGTCATTGGTCTCCCAAAGCACCTTTCCGCTTGAAATTTCAAGCGTGGTCTTGCTGTCGTCGGCAGCCGCCATTTGAGCATAGAAACCGGAATCCACGAGCGGAGCAGAAGCCGTCGCATCCTGATTGTTCTCAAGTTTGTTGCAGGATGACAGCACAGCGGCAGCCATCAGCATGACAAATGAAAAAATGTTAGTGTGTTTCATTGTATCGATTGTTATTTGTTATATCTAATTGCAATATACGAGATTGTGTTGGTGTGGGACTCAGAAGCCGATTCGTTTACGTGTGCCTCTGCGTAGTCAATACCACTACTACACAAGTCGTTGGCGGGAATCAAACGGATGTACACATTTTCCTTACCCATCATTTCACTCGGAAGCGGGAAGTCCATGTGTTTGGCACCCACGCTGGATGAATACAAGGTGTTAGACCACACGGATACGTCAGGAACGGTGTATTCGGCAATGAGTTTCCAGTTGGAATCTGCCTGGTTGTCAGTCGTAGACCACTCCAATTTCCAATATCTCGGAGAATAGAATGCCTGGCTGGTATTCAAAGCAGCAATCTGCAAAGACAAACCGGAAGCCGACAAACCGGCGGTCGAGAAGTTGAGCAACCAAGCATAAGGTTTGCCTGTCTCGGTGTCAAACCAGTAGTCAGAAGAGAAGCCCAGGTAACATGCGGACGCAGTATGACCTTTACCCCTGTTGCTACCCGTACCGCCGCTGTAATTGATGTTATCGATATCCAAGGCGTCGTTTCCGTTGTAGAAACAGTATTTGGAGCTGGCTTTCGGACCGCACCACTGAGGTCTTGCGCCGGTATTGTCCACTAGGTCAGACATTTCCGCACTCCAATACTCTTTGCTACGGTCAAGAATGATACCCAAACCATTCTGGTTACCTACGTGCAAGCCGAAGAGGTTGTTTTTATTGTTTCCAATAGGGCCAAGGTAATCAAAGGATCCGGCAGGAGCCATGTGCTGGTTAAAGGTCTCCTCTGTAAATTCTTTGGCGTCAGTTCCGGTATATTTACGCTGATAAGTATGGGTGAAGTAACCGTTCTTACCATAGGTAGGCAAGCAGACACCCCTGTTCTTATCGGGATTCCAGAAACGGTATTCCAAAAGCAAGTTAGAGAATCCGTCCTCGAAGTCGTCTTTCATATTGCCCCAGATATCTTCTTTCACCTGGTGGCGGATCTGATAGGTACCGATACGGCCCAATGTCGGATCCAGTTCCATCTCGGCAGGGTCAGCGGCATTTCTCCAATCAAAACGAGGGAAACGCTCGTGTACAATCACACCGGAGATATTTCCGGAGCCGTAAGGAAGACGATCACCATCGTTACGATACAGACAAACCGTATTGGTCAGCATATACATGGAGTTACCATTGATATCGCGAATCAAACGAGGATATTTTGAGAAACGATGGGAGTTGGAAGCGATGGTATAACCCTCGTTCACAGGAACAAGGCTACCTTTGCGAACAGGGATTTCCACGTCTTTCAATTGTACGTAGGTGTAGATATCCTCATCGGTGAGGTCTTTCATGTATTTGATCTTCGTAGGCACATCGGAAGCCTGTCCTTTCACCTGACCGACAATCATATTGGCTTTGACACCGCTGATGACGAGGCGCTCAGGATCGCTGTGCATAACAGGGTTGGTGTTGTAGAGAAGCACCTGAATCTTGTCGTACAAATTCACCACATTGTCATCGGCAGAATTGGCCATCAAGCAGATACCCTGCGTGCCATCCATGCTCTCGAGATAGATGGTTCTCTGGTCGCCCGAGTAGTCGATAGAAGACGTGGTAAGCTGCTCATTTTCACCGCAGTTACGTCCATCCTTGTTGCTCACGACAATACCTTCGACAATGATGTATTTATCAATGGGCTGACCGGAAACGACATATTCATATTTGAGGTCACGCATAGAGACGGTCGTACCGATCTTTTCCTTCGCTGTACGTTGAATCACGTTGAAGGCCAATGAGACTGACTCACCCCAACCGTCGGTAAACTGGAAACGAACCAAGGCGGTACGAGGGTTGTTCTCATTGGTATTCTTCAAGGTGGAAATCTTCATCTGACGTTTGGTCTTGTCAGAATCCGTCACCTCGATACCGGTAATCCACTCTTCGGGAGTCAATTCTTCATCGGTATAGGTAATGGTCTGTTTCAAATCCGCAAAAGGAACGTTGGTGTTGATGACATAGGTACTGTCACCACCGGCACCGCGGGCCTGCACAGAAAGCTCATCCATCGTAATGATGGCCTCTTGCATACCTTTCTGTTTGAAGGTAACGGTGTCGCGACGGGTATCCACATCACTGCAAATCACGAACACGACTCTTCTTTTGAAAGAGGTGTTGAAGTCGCACTCCGCACGGATATAACCATTTTTATTCAAGTCATCCGGCATGGTCATCAAAAGCCACTCGTTGTCTTCCGTAATCATCTCAAGGTGATACGGGCCATTGGAATAGACGGGAATGTTGATGACACCACCGTCCGCTTCGGCAACGAACTCTTTCACGGCGGCACCCAATTTAACGAGAGGGGTCTCCTCCGTCTCTGCCGGCATACAGGCACGTGTTCCGCCCAAGGTCAAAGCCATGAGAATCACACCCAAGCCACATTTGATTAGAGAAAAATATCTTTTCATATTCATCATACTGTTTCAGTTACTAATTGAAGCGAACGGTAATGGTACCGATTCTCACCTCTGAGTTGTTCGCCGCGGTACCGGAAGTGATTTTTCCTTTCTCGATACCCAAGGCATTCTGCCAAGTGGTCGCGCTTGTTGAAGGAGCAATATCGGTCACGGTATCAGCCACCTGCAGACGAATCACCACGTTGGATTTGTTGAAACAATCAGCCGGCAATTTGATCAGATGCTCGGTATAGCCGGGCGCTGCATCCTGTGAAGTGTTGGTCCACCATACCAAAGAACGCTTTTTCAAAATATCCACAGAGGGAACTTTGGTAAAGGATGTACCGTTGTCCGTAGAGTAAAGCACATGCCAGTGAGCAGGTCCGGAAATGCTTGTGTTGGTAGCCGCGCCATGTCCCCAAGTGATACCGAACACCAAGTTGGTACCATTCAAACCGGCAGTCGAGAATCGTACGTCAAAATACTTTCCGGTCTGCTCGGTGAAATCCCACCACTGCTGTTTCAAGCAGAGAGCGGCTTGAGAAACCAGACCTTTGAGGTTGGAGGTGCTGTTACCATTGGCCTCTGAACCGATGGGCATATAAGGGTTATTGAAGTCGGTCACAAACGAGGCAATCGCGTTATACTTGTTGAAAGTACCGTTACCTTCATCGGGGGTAATCTTCGGAGAGAAGTCATTCCAGGTCCATTCTGCGATGGTCTCGGAGAATTTCGGTCCATGCAAATCGATTTCAGCCAATTGCAAAGGTCGAATCTGGTATTTACCCAAATCACCCCAACGGACAGGTGCCTGTGTGTCGGCAACGATGATACCGCTCAAAGTACCGGCACCCTGGGGCACACAGGTGTTCCAAGCAATATCTTTACCGGTTCTTCTCCAGGTAACAGCCGCATTGGTCAACATGTAAATCACATCACCTTTGTCGTCAGAGCAGAGCAAAGGTGCCACATCCCAACGAGGAGAGGTTGAACCGGAAGCGTTGTGGCTATATTTATAAGCATAACCCTCTGAAGCATTGGTAAATGCGCCATCCTTGCACATAATCTCAACCGGTGCCAAAGACACATAAGTAAAGATATCGTTGTCGGAGAGCTGGGAAATCGTACGAATCTTTTGGGGAATGGTCGTCGCGTCACCCTTCTCAAGCAACTGCACTTTGGCAGCCGTCACGCCGTTGATGGTATAACGAACAGGATTGTCCTCACGAACGAGGGTGGTTCCGTTCAAGTTCACCAACACCTTGGAATAACGTGCCTGGGCATTGTCGGCCTTGGTCGCAAAACGAAGTTGAAGACCATAGTTGCCGTCTGTACTCTCCAGGTAAGCCGTCTTGTCATTGACGGTCATGTCAAATGAATACTGACCATTCTGGGGATTGGAACAAACGTTGGCGCTGGAAGGATCGCTGACGATATAACCTTCGATATAGTCGTTGCGGGTAATGGCACCAGGTTTCATCGCACGAAGTTCAGAGAAGGTAATCACCTTGTCAGCAGACTGTTGCACAGAGTAAGTGGCACCTGCGCTCAATCCACCTTTGCTATAAGAAATCGTCACCGTCGCATTGCGCGTGCTGGTTCCGGTATTCTCATCCACGGTAAAAGACAAACCGTCTTCGCCGATAGAAGCCTCTGTAATCCAGTTTCCGGAAGTAGAAACGGACGTCTCAGGAGAAGACCAGATGTTGTTCTTGGTCGCAGCAATGTTGTAGGTGCTGTTGTTGGCATAGTAAGAACCACTGGTTGATGCCAACGTGAAAGAAGGATTCAAGTTGCTCTGTGTCAAAGAAATCACAGAACGGGTCTCCACGCCGGATGCATCCTTCACATAGTAGATGACATCGGCCATACGATCAGCACCGCCATTGTTTTCTTTGAGTTCGAAAGTCACCTTGTCGTTGGCCACAGAATAAGCGCTGACCCAGGCGTTTTTATCCTCGGCGCTACCGATTTCGTGCGTCTCGGTAATCTGGCCCTCTGCGTTATAATAAGACACTTTGGCTTTGATTTCTTCCAAACAGAAACTGAGATTGGTCTGCATAGGCATCGTAAAGGTCGTACCTTGTTTGGGAAGTACTACTTTAGATGCTTCAAAAGTCATGTTCGGAGAAGTGATGGCACCGGCCTGGATGATGGAAATGGTCTCTGTACGGCCATCTCTTTCCAAGACGATATCTACACCACGTTTTACACCGAAGTTGGTGGAATAACTAAACTGGATGTCATTCAAACCGTCTCCGGAAAGTTTATCCAGACAAGCCCACTCGACAGGCTCTGAAAAACGGACTGTCCAAGGGCCATTGGCGTACACAATAATCTTGGTCGCACCGGCCTCACTTTGAAGTTCGAGTGTACGAGATGACACATTCAGGTCATTGACAACCTCGAACTCTTTCTGGCAGGAAGACACAAATGCCACTGCCGTCAACATCATTAGGATATGGAATACTATTCTTTTCATCGTCATCAAGTATTAAAGTCCATATTTCTTGTATTCGTTGTTATCCAAATTGTTTTTGGAATAGGTAACCTCTTTGTCAGGAATAGGATAGTATTCGTGGCAAGGAAGGGCATTCTCCTTCAACTCGGTGTAGTCGCTGTTGCTCTGCACGCTCTCAAGCCAAGTACCCCATCTTACGAGGTCAAACTTACGCTGGAACTCGCCGAAGAGCTCTCTGGCACGCTCATCGCGGATTTCACTGACCAGACGAGGCATGGTCTTGAAGGTGTACTCTCCTGTTTGTGCGCGCGCACGTACCTTATTAAGATAAGCGATGGATTTTTCCGTGTCGCCCAATTCACACCAGCACTCGGCCAACATCAAGACAGCGTCTGCATAGCGGAACACTTTGTAGTTGTTGCCGTCGCGGGTCGTCACCATGTTGGGACACCAGAATTTCGGGCCCGGCCAAGGGGTGGTGTTCACATCGGAGAAGGGCTGACCATTGTAAGACCAAGCCATGTTGTAATCCTTGCGGATATCCTTGCCCAATTTGGTCTGCAAACCTTGGCTGAAGTAAGTATTGGGACGCATAGCGGTCCACACTGTACATTCATAACCCAATTCAGGAATGGAAACGCCATCAAAAGTAGCACCGATCACCGTACCATACTCGTTGGTAATCTTCTGGCAGGTAGGCGTACAGATGGCAGCCACATTGGAAGTGTAATCCAAACCGCCCTGTACGTACATGTGCTGAACCTCCATAATGGATTCCGGGGTATTCTTGTTGCGGAACATTACATTCTCACCGTAATCGTACTGTGAGAGTTCGCCATAAATGCTCTCCAAATGCTCCAACGCATCCACGGCTTTAAGATACCAGCCCTCTTTGTTGGCAGGCACATCTTTCGTAGCATTCCACATCGCCATCTTGGCAATCAACATCCAGGCAGTAGCCGCGCCGAGGCGGTGTCCCTGGTTGTCGGAAGTACGGGTCTGGCTCACTTTCGTAACTACCGTTTCCAAATCCTCGATACAGCTCTTACGGGTATCTACGGCGCTCATTCTCGGAAGAACGGCAATACGGTTCAACGCATCGATGTCGTTCACATCATCAAAGTAGAAGGGAACGTTGCCGAAGAAACAGGTCAAGGTGTAATAGAAGAAAGCGCGGAGGGTCTTTGCCTCACAAAGAAGCTGGTCGCGCTGGGCCTCTGACAGACCTTCTGATTTCTCAATACCCTGTACGGCGAAGTTACAACGCTGTACACCCAGGTAGGCCTGCGTCCACACGGTAGAACCGAAACGAGGAAGGGCGGGAGAAATGTCCAACTTACAGTCGAGGGTACCGGAGTAAATACGGGAAAGGTCGGTACAACACTCTGTTGCAATCATATAAGTGTAGGTATAAATGGATTTAATGGGAATATAACATCCATTCACGGCAGACTGACACTCAGGGAAAGTTCTAAAGAAGTGATCGGGGGTGGACAAAGACGAAGTATCCTCCTCCAAAGAACAGGATTGGAAGCTAATTAGCACCAATGCTGACAAGCAAAATATAAGATTCTTAAGTTTCATCATTTTTCCTCCTCCATTAGTATCTGATTTGAACACTGAAGGTGACGGTTCTGGACTTCGGATAGGCACCGATGTCCGCACGACGCAAGGTCGAAGAAGTACCCTCACTGGATACGTCGGGGTCGAAACCGTTGTAATTCTTCCACAAGTAGAGGTTGTCACCCACCAAAGTAAGGGTGATATCACGCAACCATTTGACACGCTTCTGCAAATCGAAAGTATAACTCAAACTGAGTGTTTTGAAACGCAGGTAAGAAGCGTCGTAAATCATGAAGTCACTCGGCAAAGCAACGTCTGTACTACCGGCACGCGGCAAGTTGGATTCGGGGTTGCGGACAGGGTGCCAAGAGTTAAGCATGTAACGATACTGGTTGGTGAAGGTAGAACCAGCCATGTACAACTCGGAGAAGTTGTAGATCTTACCGCCCAATGAATAAGCAAAGTAAACACCCACTTTCAAGCCAAAGATGTAGAAGGTATTCTGCAAACCACCATAGAGCCAGGGATCGGCACTACCCTGATAAACAAGGTCGTCCTGGTTCAAGGTACCGTCGTGGTTGTGGTCGATGTATTTTGCGTAACCCAAACGGGCGCCGGAAGCACTCGCGTAAGATTTGGTCACGTTGTTGATGTCGATTTCATTCTGATTGTGCCATACACCGGCATATTTGAAGCCCCAAAGGGAGTTCAAAGGATAGCCGGACACATAACCGTACATCATGTAAGGGTTGTTACCCGGAGAAGAATAAGCAGCTACAAAGTCCTCAGAACCGATATCCTCTACCAACTGCTTGTTGTGTGAGAGGGTCAAAGTCGTGGACCAGCTGAAATCCTTGTGTACGATATTCTGGCTGTCGAGTGAAAGTTCAAAACCACTGTTGGACGTCACACCGATGTTGCCATAACGGGAAGAATAACCGGTCTGGGTTGCCACCTGAAGAGTCAAGAGCAAATCCGTAGTCTTGGAGTAATAGTACTCACCCGTTACATTGAAACGACCATCAAAGAATGAAATATCCACAGCCGCATTGTAAAGGGCTGTCTTTTCCCAAGTCAAGTTGGGAGATGCCAAACGGGAGCGATAGTACGCTACCGGCTGGGAAGAATCAAAGAGATAACCGGAAGTCGTGGAAGAAAGCGCCGCCAATGAACGGAATTCAGAAATGGCGTCGTTACCGGTCAAACCGGCACTACCACGAACAGAAAGGTCACCAATCCAATCCACATCTTTGAGGAATTCCTCATTGGCTACATTCCAACGAAGCGCACAAGAAGGGAAGAAGGCCCATTTGTGATTGCTTGCAAAGTTGGAAGCACCGTCGAAACGACCGGTGGCGGTGATGTAATAGCGGGATTTGTAGTTGTAG